>CAZTBS010000013.1:46210-48030 GCA_964612125.1 uncultured Leucobacter sp.
GTGTGATGCGATCGATCGCGGGGGTGCGAGATACCGCACGACCCCACGCCTGTTCCACTGCGAGTGCCTGCACGGTGCCCGGCACGTCGTGAACACGCACGCCCCACGCGCCAGCCCGCGCGGCGAATGCGCTCACTACCGCGGTCACTGTGTCGCGGCTCGTCGCGGGGGCGTCACTTGCGGCGCCCGGCAGCGCGGCGAGCAGTTCACCGAGCATCCGCTTACGAGAGATGGCGACAAGCACCGGAAAGCCGAGTGCTTGCAGTCGGTCGAACTCGCGCAGCAATGCCCAGCCCTGCGCCGCAGTCTTGTCGAAGCCGAGACATGGGTCCAGCACGATACGCGCCGGATCCACGCCAGCCGAAATCGCGGCATCACTCACCCGCGCGAGTTCCTCTCGCACCTCACTCACGACGTCGCGATAGTGGGATCGCGCATGCGCGGGGTCAGGAATCCCTCGCCAATGCCCGAGCACGAGCGTTGCCCCGCTTGCTGCGGCGACCGCATACATCTCGGGGTCAGCACGTCCACCTGACACATCATTGATGATCGTTGCACCCGCTGCGACAGCAGCCTGCGCGGTGGCGGCGTGCAACGTATCGATGGAGACACGGATACCTGATCCGCTGAGAGCCTCAATGACGGGCAAGACACGTCGCTGCTCATCTGCAAGCGGTACCGGCGCGGCACCCGGACGGGTCGATTCGCCGCCGACATCAATGATGTGCGCACCCGCCGCCACCATGGCGTGGGCGTGCGCGATGGCAACCTCGGGATCGAGAAACTCGCCACCGTCGCTGAAGGAATCAGGTGTGACATTGAGCACACCCATCACCAGCGGCTCGGTGGCCGGGTTCTCGTTCACACGGTACCCCGTTCGGTGGTTCCGATGAGCGCAAGTACTTCCGCTCGCTCCCCGGGGTGAGCCAGCGAGCCACGCGACGCGACCGTCACGACGAGCGCCTCTGTCTGCCGACCTCCACGGTCGGCCACGCAGCTGTGGCTCGCTTCAAGCACCACGAGCACGCCTGCGGGCGCGAGACCGGTCTGCAACGCCTCAGCGATCTGCTCACCCAAGCGTTCCTGCACTTGCGGGCGCGCCGCGAGGGTTTCCACAACACGCGGGATTGCCCCCAGGCCGACCACGCGTTCCGCGGGACGATACGCGACGTGCGCACGACCGCGAAACGGCAGCAGGTGATGCTCGCAGGTGGATCTCAGCGCAATGTCGCGCACCAGCACGAGTTCGCCCGTGGCATCTCCCACGGGTACCGCATCACCCAGGTGCTGCAGCGGATCCACCCCCACTCCGGCAAAAAACTCCGCGTAAGCATCAGCGACTCTCGTGGGAGTTCCGGCGAGAGTCGCACTGTCCGGGTCCTCACCGATCGCCGCGAGCAGTTCCCGCACCGCGCGAGCGATGCGGTCGCGGTCGATGCTTCCGGTCACGGCCGCTCGTGCCCCTCAGCCTCTGTGACCTGCGCATCCGCGGGGTCTGTGGTGAGCGGCACATCACCCTCGACCTGGCTTGGGCTCGTCGTTGCTGCCTCAGCTTCCGCGGTGTCCGCTGCAACTTCGTCGATCGTGCCGTCGGTGCGAGCGATCTGCGGCACAGCGATGGGGGGCAGATCTGACACTGGCCGCTTCGAGCTGGACAGCCACACCTGACGCTCAGGAAGTTTCCGCACGTCGGCAAAGATCTCAGCGATCTGCAAATGATCGAGCGTTTCCTTCTCGAGCAGTTCAGCAGCCAAACGATCGAGCACCGCGCGGTTCATCACGAGCGCCTCATATGCCTCGTCATGCGCCTGTTCGATGAT
>CAZTBS010000014.1:0-20606 GCA_964612125.1 uncultured Leucobacter sp.
CTTCTGCTCAACGCATGACTCCCCTCGCCAGTCTAGCGAACTCACAAGATCTTCCTATGGGAGCCCTGAGTCACGGGGGAGCAGTCGTGGGCCGGCAGATATTGGTGCCCCAGATAGGAATCGAACCTACGACACCTTCTTTAGGAGAGAAGTGCTCTATCCACTGAGCTACTGGGGCAAACAGAACGAGTCTAGCGAATTGAAGCACACGACAGAGACCCACAGAATGCAGTGAGGGGCCCTACCAACTGGCAGGGCCCCTCACTAAAAACGCTCGACTCGCTAGAAGCGCACGACCGCACTCGGAGCGCCGTCAACGAATGCGCTCGCCAAAACAGTATTTCCGCCGTAGCCACCATGTACAGCCTGGCCGTTGCCGACGTACACAGCGACGTGACGCCCCGACCACACGAGAATATCGCCCGGCGCGTAAGCACCATCGGTCACGATGACGCCGCCCAACGCGGTGTACTCGCCGACGCGGGTTCCGAGATCGCCGGCGGGAATACCCACAGCGCGCAGCGAACGCTCGACCAGCGCGGTGCAATCCTGATACTGACCCAGCTGCGCGTAGGCCGCAGCAACGATGCCAGCAGCACCGACACCCGCAGGCACGTCTGCTCCGGTGAAGGCAGCGGCAGTCGCACCACTGGTACGCGCAACCTCGGCGGCACGGGCTGCCGCCTCTGCCTGCTGTTCCTGAGCGATCACGGCGGTGCTTACCTCTGCCGCAACCGTTTCAACCGGAACCAGCGCATCGCCAAACTCTTCGGTAGTCAGCGACTGCGACTCCGCCGCCATCGCAAACCCATCAGGAAGACCCGAGACCTCAGGAGTGGCGTACGCAGGGAAGGCGAAGATGCCGACCATGCCAACGCTGACTGCGCCAGCCCCAACCGTGCGAACTAAATGCTTGATCGAACGAGTACGAGGAGCGGAAGCCGTCTGGGCCACTACCTCAGTTCCGGAAGCCTGAACCAGGCCGGTGTGCTGAGTCACGAGTCAATAAACCTTACGTTTGCCTTGTGTTTTGGTGGGAGTACGGCCCGCGTGGGCCAAAACTCCTACGAGCCTAACCGAAGATCACGGAATTGTCACACTGAGTTGTCGCTTCTCTCAGAAAGCCAAAAAATCGGCGTGAAATCAACAGAGTGCCCGTGCGAGATCCCTCGATCACGAACTAATTCTCAAGCCGCACTTGAAGGTTTTCCGTCTCATTGCCGCGTTCGTCGGGCATGCAGCGCGCTTAGACGACACCTTGATCAAGCATGGCTTGCGCAACCGTGACAAAGCCCGCGGAGTTCGCCCCGAGCACGTAATCACCGGGCCGCCCGTAGCGTTCTGACGCCGCGTAACTCGCATCATGCACGTCACGCATGATCCGATGCAGTCGCAATTCGCTCTGCTCAAAATCCCAGTGGTCGCGCGAGGCGTTCTGACTCATCTCGAGCGCGGAGGTGGCCACGCCACCCGCGTTTGCGGCCTTGCCGGGTGCAAACAGCACGCCTGCCTGCTGGAAGAGGGCTACCGCCTCCGGCGTGGTCGGCATGTTTGCACCCTCAGCAACCGCACGCACACCACCATCGAGCAGCGAGCGCGCTCCGGCCTCGGTGAGCTCGTTCTGCGTGGCACACGGGAAGGCCAAATCACCCGGCACGTCCCACACTGATCCGCCCGCAATAAAGCGAGCGCCTGGGCGCCGCTCAGCGTATTCGGAAATACGCGCGCGCTCGACTTCTTTCACCTGCTTCAGCAGATCGACATCGATACCCTGTTCATCGACCACGTAACCCGAAGAATCTGAGGCGGTAATCGCCGTGCCACCGAGCTGCGCGACTTTCTCAATCACGTACGTAGCCACGTTGCCAGAGCCCGACACGATCGCCCGACGCCCTTCAATACCCTCGCCCGTACGGGCCAGCATCTCCTGCGCGAAAAACACTGCACCATAACCGGTGGCTTCGGTGCGCACCTCTGCACCGCCCCAACCCTTGCCCTTACCAGTCAGCACGCCAGACTCATGCTGGTTGGTAATGCGCCGGTACTGACCGAACAGGAAGCCGATCTCACGACCACCAACACCGATGTCACCCGCGGGCACGTCAATGTGCTCGCCAATGTATCGATAGAGCTCGTTCATGTAGCTCTGGCAGAAGCGCATCACCTCGGCGCGGCTCTTGCCATGCGGATCGAAATCGGCGCCACCCTTGGCGCCGCCGATCCGCTGCCGGGTGAGTGCATTCTTGAAGATCTGTTCGAAACCCAAGAACTTGATCACCGACAGGTTCACACTCGGGTGGAAGCGGAGACCGCCCTTAAACGGCCCCAGAGCAGAATTGAACTGCACCCGGTACCCGCGGTTCACTCGCACCTGGCCCTCATCATCGACCCACGGCACACGGAACATGATCTGGCGTTCGGGCTCGACCAGGCGCTCGAGCACGCCCTCATCGATGAACTCGGGATGTTCGCTGAGCACCGGCACGAGGCTATCGAGCACTTCCTCGACGGCCTGCATGAACTCGGGCTCGTGCGGGCTGCGACTCTTCACTGTCTCAGCAACCGCGCGAACGTGGGCTTCAGGGGTGGTACGGGACACAGGGACTCCTCTGTGGTTTATCTGCTCCATCTGCGGCGGACACAATGACCCGCTGCAACTGTCAGGTGGACGTGGTTACTGGGTGACAAAAATGTGGGCGGCGGTGTCGCCGGTGAGGTCAACTGCCGGAGGTACCCGAGGTGGATCCGCCGCAGGATCCGCTTCCGCCTGCACGCGAACCGCTGCCTCGATTCGCCGGAATGTGGCAATGACCCCCGGACGAATACCGGCCTCGTCGAGGAGACGGAGCACCTCTGGATCCACCTGCGCGGGTTCTGCGAGGTTGCGCACGGTGGCCGTTACCGGCCCCATCGCGTGTGCCAGCATGCTGGCAACACTCTGCAATCCGGGATACCTCGGGGTCAGCACGCGCGTGCCGAGCTCTTCCAGACCAGGGATCGGGTTACCGTAGGGCGACTGCGTGGGGTTCCCCAGAATGCCGAGTAACTTCCGCTCCACCTGCTCACTCATCACGTGTTCCCAGCGGCAGGCTTCCTCGTGCACATACTCCCACTCAAGGCCAATCACGTCAGCAAGGAGACGTTCAGCAAGGCGATGCTTGCGCATCACTCGCACGGCTTTTATACGCCCCTCATCGGTGAGTTCAAGGTGCCGATCGTTGGTCACGACAACGAGACCGTCACGTTCCATCCGCCCGATGGTCTGTGACACGGTAGGGCCCGAGTGCCCGAGACGCTCCGAAATACGCGCGCGCAGCGGCACAATGCCCTCCTCCTCGAGTTCGAGAATGGTGCGGAGGTACATCTCGGTGGTGTCAATGAGATCGGTCATTCCCGCCTTCCACGCGCTTCGCCAGTGCTCAGTTTAGGACATGACAAGCATCACACCTCTGCCGCGCTCTCCCGAATAGAATGAGCGCATGTCTGACATCACCATTCCCGCTGCCCTCTTGCCCGCTGATGGTCGCTTCGGTTGCGGTCCTTCAAAGGTGAGGAATGAGCAGCTCAGCTTCCTCGCCACGCTGCAACCGGGGGTGCTTGGTACCTCGCATCGGCAAGCGCCAGTGAAGAATTTGGTGGGAAGCTTGCGGGAGGGACTGCTCGAGCTCTTTCGTGCTCCTGCGGGGTACGAAATCCTGCTCGCAAACGGAGGCGCCACCACATTTTGGGATTCGGCAGTGCACTCACTTATCGAGCGTCGCAGCCAGCATCTCGCCTTCGGTGAGTTTGGTGCAAAGTTCGGTAAAGCCGCTGCGGCTGCGCCGTTCCTCGAAGCGCCCGATGTGCGGACCGCTGAGGCTGGCTCGCGTTCCGAGGCAGCTGCCGCCGAGGGTATTGACGTCTATGCCTACCCCCACAATGAGACTTCCACCGGCGTCATGACCGAGGTCCGTCGGGTGCACGGAGATGCTGGAGCACTCACCGTGGTCGACGCGACGAGCGGAGCAGGCGGTCTTGATTTTGACGCCAGCGAGGTCGATGTCTATTACTTCTCACCTCAGAAGAACTTTGCAAGCGATGGTGGGCTGTGGTTTGCGCTGGTCTCACCGGCAGCGATCGAGCGGATCGAGCGGGTCACCGCATCGGGAAGGTACATTCCGGAGACCCTCAACCTCGCCGGTGCGATTGAGAATTCACGAAAGAACCAAACCCTGAATACCCCTGCAGTTGCGACGCTCGCACTCATGGATGAACAGGTGCGCTGGATCAACGCACAGGGTGGCTTGAGCTGGGCGGCCGCACGGACTGCCGAATCTGCGGCGGTGCTGTATGACTGGGCAGAGCGCACTGCGGTAGCCACGCCCTTCGTCGCAAACCCAGAACATCGTTCAAACGTTGTCGTCACCATCGACTTCGATGATGCCGTTGATGCTGCCGCAATTTCTGCTGCGCTGCGTGCCAACGGCATCGTGGATACAGACCCGTACCGCAAACTGGGTCGCAACCAGCTGCGCCTCGCGACGTTCACCGCAATCGAACCCGATGATGTGCGTGCCCTGACCACGTGCATTGACTACGTGCTCGAGCACATGGCGTAGATCGGTCTCGGCACCGAGCTCGGGAGCTCACAAAACAGCGCCCGCTCCCCGGAAGGGGGTGCGGGCGCTGTTTCGTACCGGCTGACTATTCTTCTTCAGCATCCAGGTCGTCGAGCGAATCAACGTCAACGCCGTCAATTTCATCGTCGAAGTCACTAAAGTCGTTCTCCAGCAGATCATCCGCAGGATCGACGTCGTCTTCGTCAGCCAGCTCAGCTGCCGCAGCTTCAGCGGCTGCAGCCTCATCGGCAGCCTGTCGCGACTGCGTCTCGCGATACTGCGCCAACCGTTCTGACCAGGGCACCCACTCAGGCGCGACGACCGCACCTGCTCCGGGGAGCAATTCGACCTCCAGCACCGTGACCGGAGCGTTGTCATCAACCCGCGCGAGCGTCGCCGCCCAGCGCCAGCCCGGATATCCGGCGAGACGGCATTCGAAGAACAACGTCAGCACGTGAGCGTCGTGCACCTCATGCCCGTCATCCGAACCAATCGATTGCGGGTCAGTGATTTCGGCGAGCGCAGCACGAGCTTGCTCACGCGCAGCGAGCAGCGTCGGGTCAGCAGGGATCAATTCCGCCTGCGCAGCCTCAGGAGTCTCCTCACTCACGACGGTTGACGCGGCTACGGAATCGGCTTCTGTTGACTCAGACATCGAAGTCATCCGCGACTCGGCGGAGCATCGTCGCTACCTGGCGGGCCTGCGGGCGCTCCGGGTACTGACCGTGTTTCAATCGTTCGCCCAGACCATCGAGCAGTTTGACGAGATCTTCAATGATGATTGCCATTTCATCGGCCGACTTGCGGTTGCGACGGGCGAGTTTGGGTGTGTCGAGCACCCGCACTGACAACGCCTGCGGCCCGCGCCGCCCCTCGGCCATGCTGTACTCCACGCGGGTGCCGGCGACGACTTCGTGCCCTGCAGGAAGCACCGAGGCATGCAGGTACACCTGTTGCCCGTCATCGCCCTGGATGAATCCGAAGCCTTTGTCTTCGTCGTAGAACCTGACCTTGCCGTTCGGCATGACCTGCCCTTTCACTCACCGCGCAACACCGTTTGTTCGACGGCTGCGCACACGCGTCATCCGGGGTAGTCACGCCCCGACTCAATCATTCGAGTCTACCGGTGCGCGATGAACGACGCATGAGCACGGCACACTGCCGGTAGAATACGAAGGATGTCTACTGACTCTAAGAAGTTCTCGGTTGCTGAGCGCGTTCTGGCATACGCGGCTTTCGCGATCATCGTGATCGCCGTGGCCGCCTACCTCACCACGCTGATCGTCGCGATGGTGGCCGGGCGTGAGGTTCTCGCGGCCAGCCTGTGGCCAGCAGTGGTATGGATCTCCTACGTCGGCCTGCCCGTCGGTTTCGTGCTCCTGATGGTGCTTCTCGGGATTAACTTCAGTCGGCGAGGCTCCAGCCGAGGCGCTAAGTAGCTCCGGCCCTCATCATGAGTGGCGCACTGGCCCTCGCTGCATCCATTGCGGCGATGACACGAGCCGAGGTGCGGGCACTCGTGGGTGCACGCCGCATCAGCTCACCCGACTCGGTGCATGATCCACTCGGGCTGGCACTCGAGCTGCTGCGCCCAGAATCAATGTCGCGAGCGCTGTCGGTGACAGACCGCAGCGGTCTGCACGCACTGCAATCCCTCGCCACTGAAGGTGTGACTGCAGACAGTTCCGCCACATTCGCCGCGCTGCGACAACGCGGCTTGGTGGGCATTCACGACACAGCCGGGTCTTTCGTCGCACTGCCGGAAGTCAGTGACGCACTCGAACGCGCACTAGCGGGTATCGGGATGTCTGATGCTCCGCCAAGCTATCCGGCGACTTCCGTCGACACCTCACGTTGGTTCGGCGAGGCGATCACGGCGGTGCGTTGTGCCGCCGCGTTGCTGCGGGTCCTGATCGGTCACCCCGCCCGACTCAGTCGCAAAGGCACGGTCACCGCTGCAGGGGTGCGGGCCCTTGCGGAAGCGATCCACAGCGAACAGCACTACACCGGCTACCTGCTCACCGTGTTGCAGCATGCCGGACTCGTGGCTGCGACGCCTGCGGCGCGGCCGGGAAGCGCAACGGAAGCGCTCACGCTCACCGACTCTGCGCACGAATGGCTCGCGGCACCCTACCCGGAGCGCTGGCTCGCTCTGGCACAGGCACTCGCCGATCGTTTAAACCCGCACCTGCGGCATGCCTTGAACCGGGCGTCAGGAGACCTTGAACTCGCTGCCGATACCGTATTGCCCGCTGAATTTCCGCTGTTGCCAGACACCGCGATTGCAGAAGCACGCGAGTATCTCGCCGCTTCTGAGGCGATCGGATTCACCGCACAGGGGCACCTCTCTCCGCCAGCGATCCCCCTGCTCGCCGGCAACGTCGCGGCCGCCCATGAACTGGCCACGCGCGACCTCCCTGCGCCAGCCACCGGAGTGTACGTACAGCCGGACCTCACGATTGTTGTTCCGGGTCCGCTGCTCCCTGCCGATGAGCAGGCACTGAGTGAGATTACCGAGACCGAGCAGCTGGGGGCGGCTGCGGTGCTCCGCGTCACCCTGGCGTCATTGAGCCGCGCCCGGCAGCGCGGGCACAGCACGCAGGCCATCCGAGCACTGCTGGATCGTCTGTCCCTGACGGGAATCCCGCAACCGCTTGATTTCATGCTCACCGATCTCGATCGTGCGCAGCAGAACACCTCAGCATCAACGCCACCCGACGACGCCTGGCTCACTCACGCCGATGCGCACACCACAATGACCGGTCGAGCACCTGTGCGTCCCTCAGCTCGAACCGCGACGGCTCGTGATCACCAGAAGATTCTCGACGCGTTAGCTGACCGCGTGTTCGATGCCGCGCAGTCAGTCTCTGGAGCCGGAAACATTGGGCGCAAACTCGAACTCGCGATCCGCGACCGCGCGCCCGTGGTGGTCACCGCAGCCGCAGGCTCCGATGAGCGCGTCTTCACGCTGCTCCCGGTCGCGTTGACCGCCGGGCGGCTGCGCGCCACTGACCAGGTTGCCGGCGTTGAGCGCACCCTTCCGCTCTCGGCCATCGTCTCGGTCACAGCGGCACCCGCGTAAACTGATCCGTTATGACTCTTGGCCCACTGATCGTGCAAAGCGATCACACCGTGCTGCTCGAAGTGGCACACCCTGACGCCGAAGATGCCCGCCATGAGCTCGCGGTGTTCGCTGAACTCGAACGAGCACCAGAGCACATTCACACCTACCGAGTCACGCGTTTGGGGCTGTGGAATGCGCGCGCAGCCGGGCATACCGCAGAAGAGATCGTGGCCACGCTTGACCGCTACGCAAAGTTCCCGGTACCCACCTCCGTGTCAGGCGAAATCGCTGACACCATGCGGCGCTACGGGCGACTCACCATTGAGCGTCTCGACCCGGAAGACCCCAACAGCGAACTGGTGCTGCGCAGCGATGAGCCCGCGATCCTGCGCGAGGTGAGCAGCGCAAAAAAGATCGCCCCACTGCTCGGCAATCGCATTGACGATCACACCTTCCCGGTCGCCGCCTGGGCACGCGGTCAGCTGAAACAGGAGCTCGTGGCGCGCGGTTGGCCGGCGGAAGACCTCGCTGGATACACCCCCGGTGAGCCCTACGACATTGAGCTCGCACAAGACGGCTGGCATCTGCGCGACTACCAGCAGAAGGCTGTCGATGCGTTTGCTGCGGGTGGATCAGGTGTCGTGGTGCTGCCGTGTGGCGCTGGCAAGACGATCGTGGGCGCTGGCGCGATGGCCGCGGTCGGCGCGAAGACGCTGATCTTGGTGACGAACGCGGTATCGGCCCGGCAGTGGCGAGATGAGCTGCTGCGGCGTACCACCCTCACCGAGGAAGAGATCGGTGAGTACTCGGGCCAGGTGAAAGAGATCCGCCCGGTTACCATCGCGACCTACCAAATCCTCACCGCAAAGCGGCGCGGCGAGTATGCGCATTTGCCGCTGCTCAACGCGCACGACTGGGGCCTTATCATCTATGACGAGGTGCATCTGCTGCCCGCCCCCGTGTTCAAGCTGACCGCTGAGCTGCAAGCCCGTCGCCGCATTGGCCTCACAGCAACGCTTGTGCGCGAGGACGGCCGCGAAGGTGATGTCTTCAGCCTGATCGGCCCGAAACGCTATGACGCCGCATGGAAAGACATTGAGGCCCAGGGCTTCATTGCCCCGGCCGCCTGTTTCGAGGTGCGGGTCGAACTGCCTGAGAGCGAGCGCTTCGACTACTCGGTTGCGGAAGATCACGACCGGTACCGCATCGCTTCGAGCGCCTCGGTGAAACAGACCATCGCACGGCGCATTGTGGATCGGCACCCCGGCGAAAGCATCCTCGTCATCGGACAGTACATCGACCAGCTTGAGGCCATGGCCGAAGCACTGGGATGCCCACTCATCACCGGGCAGACTCCGGTCGATGAGCGCGAGCGCCTCTTCAATGAGTTCCGCGCGGGTGAGCTGCGTTTGCTGGTGGTGTCAAAAGTAGCCAACTTCTCAGTGGATCTCCCCGACGCCTCGGTTGCCATCCAGATCTCGGGGTCGTTCGGTTCGCGGCAAGAAGAAGCGCAGCGCCTTGGGCGACTGTTGCGACCGAAAGCGAACGGCGCGTCAGCGTCGTTCTATACGCTGGTGACGCGCGACACGGTCGATCAAGATTTCGCGCAAAACCGGCAGCGTTTCCTCGCTGAGCAGGGGTACGCGTACACGATCATGAATGCCGACGAGCTGTAGGGCAGTGTGGCGAGGAATCCTCGCAGCGGAGCCTAGCTGGGACCGGTGAGAGAGATCCACCCACGAAAATTTTTCAGCGCGCGCATAGCGAACTGTCAGATACTGGAAGCATGACTACGCAACCCAAGGGTCCCAGGATTCTGATCGTTGACGACGAGCCCAACATTCGTGAGCTCCTCAGCACCAGCCTGCGCTTCGCTGGTTTTGGTGTGCGTGCCGTCGCGAACGGCGCGCAGACCATCTCGGCCGTGCTCGAAGAAGAGCCCGACATGATCATTCTTGATGTGATGCTTCCCGATATGAACGGATTCAGCGTGACGAAGCGTCTGCGTTCGGCTGGGTACACCGCACCGATTCTCTTCCTCACCGCAAAAGACGATGTTGAAGACAAGGTGCAAGGTCTCACCGTCGGCGGTGACGACTATGTCACGAAGCCCTTCAGCCTCGACGAAATCATCGCGCGCATCAAGGCGATCCTGCGCCGCACCATTCAGGAAGATGAAGATGCGGTGCTCGAAACCGGCCCCATCGTGCTCGACCAAGACACGCACGAAGTCAACGTTGCTGGCACCCCGGTCGAGCTCAGCCCGACGGAGTTCAAGCTGCTGCGCTATCTGATGCAGAACGCCAACCGTGTGTTGTCCAAGTCGCAGATTCTCGACCATGTCTGGGAGTACGACTTCAATGGGGACGCCGGGATCGTCGAGTCCTACATCTCATACCTGCGACGAAAGCTTGATCCGCTCACCGAGGAATCCTTGATTCAGACCAAGCGTGGCTTCGGATACATGCTGAAGACTGACGCCAAGTAGGTCGAGGTGGGGCGACCCGAAGAAGACACCGAACCCCGGCGATCGCTGGCACAACGGTGGGCAGACGTTTCGCTGCGCACCAAGATCACCGGGGTGACGGTGTTTATCTTGTCGTTGGGTCTCATCGTTGCTGGTATTGGCACACAGTCGTTTCTGCGCCCGCAGCTCATTAACGTACAAGACGCTGAGCTGCGCCAGATCCGCTCCGATCCCACTGAGATTCTTGCGCCCGGAGCCGATACCAGCGCACTCACCAGCTACGACGTGCGCAACGCGAGTAACCGGTACTACGTCGCCGTGCTTGATGCGAGCGGCAAGCTGCTGCATGACAACGAGCAGGGCGAAGACAACCGTACGGTACCCGATCCGCGTGGCTTGACGCCCGAGTGGGCACAGAGCACGGGGGACGGCGTCTTTACGTTGCTCAGCAGCGACGGCATCGAGTGGCGAACCGTGGCGATCCCCATCATGTCAAGTAATGGCACGGCGGGCGGCACGCTGGTTATCGCTTCGTCGACGACCAACGCCAATCAGGTGATGGCGCGGTTCACCGTGGTCTTTACCGGGTTCAGCCTCGCGGTACTTCTGCTCGGTGCGGCGTTGACGCGAATTCTTGTCACCACAACATTTGCGCCGCTCGCTGAGGTAGAACGCACGGCGCTCGAAATCTCGCGCGGGAACTTCTCCAAGCGCATCATGGTGTCGAGCCCGCACACCGAGGTCGGGCATCTGGGTGAGTCACTCAACGTGATGCTCGACCACATCGACAATTCCTTCTCTGAGCGCGCCCGCACGATCGAGCAGATGCGTCGTTTTATCGGCGATGCCGGCCACGAGTTGCGCACTCCCCTAGTTTCTGTGCGCGGCTATGCCGAGTTGTATCGCATGGGCGCGTTGCAAGATGGCGAACAGGTCGCCCAGGCGATGGAGCGGATCGAGAAGGAAGCCATCCGCATGACTTCCCTCGTTGAGGATCTGCTCGCACTCGCGAGACTCGATGAGCGCCGCCCCCTCAAGCTCGCCCCCCTCAGCCTGAATCAGCTGGCGGCGGATGCCGCGCTCGATACGCGTGCGCAAGACCCTGATCGCGAGGTCACCGTCCACCCTGATTCCAGCGACCCGATGGTCACCGGCGATGAGCACAAGGTGCGACAGGTAATGACAAACCTGATTGGCAACGCGCTGCGCTACAGCCCTGAGGGGAGCCCGCTGGAGATTGCGGTACGCAATCAGCCAGACCGAGGCATTGGCGTGTTCGAAATCATCGATCACGGTGAAGGCATCCCGGAACAGTTCCGCTCAAAAATCTTCGACCGTTTCTGGCGCGCTGACAACTCGCGCAACCGTGAAACTGGTGGCTCGGGCCTGGGGCTTTCGATTGTGCAATCGATTATCGCCGCACACGGCGGCACCGTCAGCGCGCATGAGACCCCCGGTGGCGGGGCCACATTCCGCGTTGAGTTGCCGCTTGTGGGTGCTGCCCCCACGGATGGCGCCGCACCGGGCCTTGGCACCGGCACGCTCCGCATTCCCAGCTAACCCTCTCCCAGCGTGGCGAGGAGTGCGGGCGGGGCTGACTCCCCCGCTGCACTTCGTAGCAAGACAAGAACCGGGGCCGCACCTTTCGGTACGACCCCGGTTCTTGTGTGTGTCTCGGGCGCGAGGCCCAAACGTTGGACCTAGAAATCCATGCCACCGCTCGGGTCACCCATCGGGGCGGCCGCGGGCTCGGGCTTGTCGGCGACAACAACCTCGGTGGTCAGGAAGAGACCAGCGATCGACGCTGCGTTCTGCAGCGCGGAGCGCGTCACCTTCGCCGGGTCAAGGATGCCCTGAGCGATCAGGTCACCGTACTCACCGGTTGCGGCGTTCAAGCCGTGACCGTTGGGGAGGCTCGCAACGCGATCTGCGACAACGCCCGGCTCGAGACCAGCGTTCGTCGCGATCTGGCGCAGCGGGGCTTCGATCGCGGTCTCCACGATCTTGGCACCCACAGCCTCGTCACCGGTCAGGTTGAGCGAAGCAAAGGCGGTCTTACCAGCCTGGATCAGTGCAACACCGCCGCCGGGCAGCACGCCCTCTTCGACAGCAGCCTTTGCGTTACGGACAGCATCCTCGATGCGGTGCTTACGCTCCTTGAGCTCAACCTCGGTCGCAGCACCAGCCTTGATGACGGCCACGCCACCAGCGAGCTTCGCGAGGCGCTCCTGCAGCTTCTCGCGGTCGTAGTCGCTGTCGGTGTTCTCGATCTCGCGGCGGATCTGGGTCACGCGGCCCTGGATCTGCTCTTCATCGCCGCCACCCTGCACGATGGTGGTTTCATCCTTGGTGATGATGACCTTGCGCGCGGTGCCGAGCATGTCGAGGGTGGCGTTCTCGAGCTTGAGACCGACCTCCTCAGAGATGACGGTGCCGCCGGTGAGGATTGCGATGTCCTGCAGCATAGCCTTGCGACGATCGCCGAAGCCGGGAGCCTTGACCGCAACCGACTTGAAGATGCCACGAATCTTGTTGAGCACGAGGGTTGCGAGTGCTTCGCCCTCCACGTCCTCAGCAATAATGAGGAGCTGCTTGCCCGACTGGATCACGGGGTCAACGACGGGGAGCAGGTCCTTGATGCTGGACACCTTGCTGTTGACGAGGAGGATGTAGGGATCCTCGAAGACAGCTTCCTGGCGATCTGCGTCGGTGACGAAGTATGCCGACAGGTAGCCCTTGTCAAAGCGCATGCCCTCGGTCAGCTCGAGCTCAGTGCCGAAGGTGTTCGACTCCTCGACGGTGACGACGCCTTCCTTACCCACCTTGTCGATGGCCTCGGCGATCAGCTTGCCGATCTGCTCGTCAGCGGCAGAGATCGATGCGGTTGCAGCGATCTCGTCGGTGGTCTCGATCTCCTTGGCGTTGGCAAGAAGCTGCTCGGTCACAGCGGCAACCGCCTTCTCGATACCCTTCTTGATTGCGATGGGATCGCTGCCGGCCGCAACGTTGCGCAGGCCCTCGCGCACGAGTGCCTGTGCGAGCACGGTCGCGGTCGTGGTGCCGTCGCCAGCGACGTCGTCGGTCTTCTTCGCGACCTCTTTGACGAGCTCAGCACCGATCTTCTCAAAGGGATCTTCGAGCTCGATCTCCTTCGCGATCGACACGCCATCGTTGGTGATGGTGGGGGCACCCCACTTCTTCTCCAGCACGACGTTACGGCCACGCGGGCCGAGGGTCACCTTGACGGCGTCGGCGAGGGTGTTGAGGCCCCGCTCAAGCCCACGGCGAGCTTCTTCGTCAAACGCAATGATCTTTGCCATGTGTTTGTCCCTCCAGGGAATGTTCGGTGGCACACCCGGGCAGGTGCGCCAAAGCATGAGTTCTTAGCACTCAGGTTATCCGACTGCTAACACAATCTTGGCACTCGCAACCTGAGAGTGCAAGCGGCGCTGCACGCTACCGGCGAACAGCGCGAGTGGCGATCCACACAGAGTTCAGCTGCGAACTGTCCAAGCGTGCGGATGCGGAAATCACTCCGCTGGGTTCTCGCTCGCCTCTGCTGTCGGATCGCCAGCGGTGCTGCCAGATTCCAGAAGCGCGGTCACTTCTGCGGCTTCATCAAAGCCGGGGCCCGCGTAGTCTGCACCGAGCAACACCACCAGGCGCACCCCGTACTCGTCGTACTCTGAGCTCTGGTAGTAGGACACTCCGCCGAGTTCTCGCGCCAATCCAGCGGCAGCGACCTCATCTTCGGGGGCACTGTAGAACACCGCCGATATTTGCACGTCGCGGGCCGCAGCATAGTCGGCAAAGGCGATCTGTCCCCAGGAGTTCGCAGTGATCACTGACTCCAGTCCGGCCTGCAGATTCGGAGTTTCAGTGCCATTGAGGATGCCGACCGTCGCAGTCGGATCAATTTCGCCCTGCACCTCTGCTGGCGCGGCTGCGCCCTGCTCTTCAGAATCACTCGTAAAAGTACCGACGCTGCTGCCGAACACCTGGACCGCGATAATGCCACCAGCGGTCAGCAACACTGATGCCAACACGATCGCGAGCACATACAGCCAGAAACGATGCCGCTTCGCGGCGTAACGGTGCGCCCCGACGCGTCGAGTTCGCTCCAAGCGGTCAAAACGATCTGCGGGAAGGGACTGCGAGCCAGCACGGTCTCGGCGCATCGGGCGCGGCGCAGACACGCTGTTTTGCTGTGACGCCACTCGCCCTCCTGGCTCGATATCTATTCACACATGGGCAGCTCGCGGCGGATCCGCGTGCCGAACTCCACCAGACTACACGCGCGAATCTGGTAGATCCCGCTGCAGTCGCGCCGCGCCGGAGGTGAAAGATCCACTAGGACTGAGCCGCGTCTGGCAACGAGTCGGGGGCATAGATCGCCCGTGCAAGTCCGTCGAGGATATCTGGGATGCGGGTGCCGCCAGCAAAGATCAGAGTATCGTCAGCGTCGATGATGCGGCGGTTCATACCGGCGGTGGTGAGCGCGATGCTCGGCTGCGCGGCAAGGAGACCGTCGACACCACCCGCGCTCTTCAGCCCTTTCGTCATCACGACAATAATGTCCGGGTCTGCAGCAATGAGCGCCTCGTCGGTCATTGGCTTCTCGCCAAACCAGTTGATCTCATCGGCAACATCCACAGCCCCTACCGACTTAATGAGGCTCTCCGCACTACTTCCCTCACCAAAGAGGTAGTAGACACCTGACTGACCACGGATATATAGGAAGGCAACACGAGGACGGAGCGCAGGGTCTGCGGGTGCCAAAGCCTCGATTTCCGCCTTTTTTGCGGTGATTGCCGCATCAAGTTCGTCGATCAAGGTCTCTGCGAGCGGAGCCACCCCGAGTGCCGCAGCCACCTGCCGTGCGGTCTCATAGGTGGTTTCGGGGGTGTTCGCGCGATCGATCACCACGACATCGATGCCAACATCGCGCAGCTGCAACATCACATCCGCAGATCCCACTGAGTTATCTGTCAGCACGAGGGTTGGCTGCAGGGACACGATGGCCTCGGTATCCAGCGTGTGCCCGGTGCCCGTCACAACAGGCAAGTCTTCGAGGCCGGGCAAATTCGTCGAAACGTCTCGGCCCACCAAATTATCGCCAAGCCCGTATGCGTAGGTGAGTTCGGCAAGGGTGCCAGTCATGGAAATTGCCAACACGCGTGAGGCGTCCTCGACCACAATCTCGGTATCGCCGAGGTGGTCGTGCGAAACCACCGTGGCTGGCATGTTCTGCTCCGGCCTCACCGCGACGGGTTTGAGCGTGGGTCCGGTGATGATCGCGGTACTCGGACCCTCCCAGGCGCGAGGGTCTGCGATGGGGGTAAGTTCTGAGAGCGCGGGAAGGTCCACCTCGGTGGATTCGACCTCGTTTGCTGTGATGGTGCCGGTCTGGCATGCCGTGAGTCCGAGGCCCATGATGACGGCCGTGGCGACCAGTGCCAGTCGGCCTCGTCTGGCGATGCGCAAGCGTTTCACAGCAACCTCTTTCGGTCTCTGACAGCCTCGGGGTGAACGACCACTTAACCCTAGCTAAGATACATATGATGAAGTTGAGAACTCGGCTTCCTCGCAGCTGTCACGCTCGTTAAGTTCGGTGAGTGCACTCATCACCACCCCACGCAGAAAGAGCCCGTTCGCATGACGTCCACGCGCACAGCCGCACCTGCCTCACGGCGTGTGGGCCCGAGACTGATGCTCTTTGCCGGTCTTTGGGTGGCACTCATTCTGGCAATTCTCGCCTCCGCGGGCACCGGCCAGCTCGCCATCTCCCCGCAAGAGATTCTCGGCTCGCTGCTGCAACGCATTGGCATCGATTGGTTTCCACTCCCCTCGCATCCTGCTGGCGATCAGACACTGTGGGCGATCCGCTTCCCACGCGTAGTGATGGCCGCGCTTGTTGGCGCTGGCCTTGCGGTCGCTGGCCTGCTAATGCAGGCAGTGTTTGGGAACCCGCTTGCCGAGCCCGGCGTGATCGGCGTGTCATCTGGTGCCGCCGTGGGCGCCGGCCTCAGCATCGTATTCGGGCTGACCTTCCTCGGTGAGTGGACGACGGCCGTGCTCGCGTTCGTCGCAGGGCTCGGCGCCACACTGCTGGTGTATTTCATGAGTCGCGCCGAGGGAAAGACAGAGGTGGTCACACTGGTGCTGACGGGCATCGCCGTCAACGCCGTCGCGGGCGCAGCCATTGCTCTGCTCACCTTCCTCGGTGACACCCAGTCGCGCGAACAGATTGTGTTCTGGCAGCTGGGAAGCCTCGCCGGAAGTCGCTGGTCACAGATCGCAATCGTCGCTCCAGTTATCGCCATCGGGCTGATCTTCTCCTATATGGTTGCCCGCAATCTCGACCTGTTGTCCCTTGGTGAACGCAACGCAAGACACTTAGGGGTCAACGTTGAACTGCTGCGTATTGGCGTCATTGTGTTGGTGTCACTGCTTGTCGGTGCTGCAGTCGCATTCGCCGGCATCATCGCGTTTGTCGGGCTGGTGGTTCCGCATCTCATGCGCATGGTGCTCGGGCCAGCCCATCTGCCGCTCGTCACCGCAAGCGCGCTCGGGGGCGCCTTGCTGTTAACGCTCGCCGACTTGGGCGCACGCACGATTGTTCCGATGGCGGATCTGCCCATCGGCATGCTGACCTCGCTCGTTGGCGGGCCGTTCTTCTTCTGGCTGCTCAGACGCACGCGCAAGCGCAGCGGGGGGTGGGGATGATGAACGCCCGACATTTCATTACGCCAGAACGCGCCGCACGGGGCACCGTGGTGTGCGCTGCACATGAGGTCGAGCTCGAACGTGGATCACGGAAGCTGCTCGACGGGGTTTCGCTAGAAATACGTGCGGGCGAGGTGCTTGCCTTGCTGGGCCCGAACGGAGCTGGTAAGTCGACGTTACTGAGCCTGCTGTCGGGCGATGTCACGCCTGACAACGGGCACATCGAGTTCGCCGGTCGCAACATCAGTGAGTGGTCGCTGCATGACTTGGCTCGCCGTCGCAGCGTGCTGCTGCAGGACAACCAGGTACTGTTCCCGTTTACCGTGCACCAGGTCGTGGAGATGGGCCGCGCACCCTGGCGCCGCACACCCCTCGAAGGCGAAGACGAAGCGGCGGTGTCCGAGGCAATTGAGGCCGCGGATATCGCGCATCTCAGCGAGCGACGCGTGCCATCACTCTCCGGCGGCGAACGTGCGCGGGTTTCTTTTGCGCGGGTGATGGCGGGTCGCACCGGTGTCTTGCTGTTGGATGAGCCAACCGCAGCGCTTGATCTTGGACACCAGGAGGCGGTGCTCGCACTGGCCCGGGATCGGGCAGCAGCCGGCGACGCTGTGCTGGTGGTGCTGCACGACCTCAACCTTGCGGCAGCCTATGCTGACCGGATTGCGTTACTGCGCAGCGGTCAGATCGTTGCCTGTGATGTGCCGGAACGTGTGCTCACAGCAGAAATCATTTCTGACGTGTACGAGACCCCAGTCGAAGTGATCCCGCACCCGGTCACCGGCACAGGGATCGTCTTGCCGCTGCGCGGGGCCTGATCAAGCCCCGCGCAGGCGGGTTCGCTTGTTCGGGCGGGTTATGACCGACCTTCGCCTTCCGGCTCAGCCTCAGCGGTATCACTTGCACTGGTCGACGCTGCGGCTGGTTTCTTGCGCCCAGCAAGCAGCAACCCGGCTGCCACCACAATCACCAGCAGCGCCACGCCGCCAATGACAATCGGCACCCACGGCACCTGGGGCTCAGCATTCTCAGCGCTGATCGGGGTGATGTCGGTTGTGCCCTCAGCGCTGTCGTCTGCGGGGAGTGCCGAGGCAACGACCTCACCGAGATCACAGCCCGACACAGTGGCCGCAAGGAACAGCGGATCCATCTCCTGACCAGCCACATAGGTGCCGCGATCGGTATCACCGTTGAAAGCCGAAGATCCCTCAGCGGTCAATCGGACTGTTGCACCCTCGATGCTCAGGTCTTGGCCGCTCGCGTTGACACGATCGGTGAGATCTAATTTGGCGGCTCGCACCTGCGTGCCTGCGGTTCCAGCAGGTGCCTCGCTGACCTCGAGGAGCAGATACGCGGCGCCTTCGCCGTCGAACTCAATGCTGGGATTGGCGATATTCAGCTCGAGACCACCCTCGTGCCCAGTGAAGTGCACACCGCCGGTGAAATTGACCAGACCAGTTTGTACATCGCTGTCGAGGCTACCTGCACCGCCCTCCCATTGAAACAGGTCTGTACCTGCTTGCACGGCACCTGTTTGGCTCAGCTCCGGCTCAACGTACCGGGCACCGCCGTAGGTCTGCCATGATCCGCCAGCAATGGCACCGGTGATGTATTGCCGAAAGCTCTGACGCATGCCCCAGTTCAAGGTGGCAGAGTCAACGGTGCAGTTTGCAGCAGGTGAGTCTTCTGTCTGTGCTGGCACGGCTTGCGCGCTGGTGGGCGCGGACACCACTGTCGCTGCGAGCACACTCGCGCCGAGTACGGTGGCCAAGCGGCGACCCAAGCTAGTCATCGTGAATCCCTTCTGCGCCGAGGCGGGGTGGTGTTCTGTCTGTGGCAAGCATACGAGCGGCCCCCGCGCGCGAACTGCGAGCAGGGGCCGAAGTGGATCAGGACTGCGATCCACTATGTGGAGTGACCGTGGGGTAGCTGGGCGCCATCACTGCGCGGCGACGCTGCGCGATCACCAGCGTGGTGAGCCCACCAGCGACGACCAACAGAGCCAACGCTCCCACCCAAATCGCCCAGGCAGGCCCTTCTCCATTGGCAATACCGGCAGCTTGCACGGCTGCGACTTCCGCGTCTTCGGTCTGTGACGCGGTCGCCTTGACACTCTCTGCCGCTTCGGGCTCGGCGATCGTGATCACTTTGCCCACGTTGATGCTGCCCTGCAGAGTGATGGTGTGCTGTCCGGTGAAGCCTTCGGGCAGGGTTCCGATCCACCGCACCACGCCGTTTTCATCAGCACCAGCATTCGTGTCGAGCACCGTCGGCTCGGAGTACATCACCACGAGGATGTTCCGCTCGTTGGGCAGGAACCCGGAGGCTTCGAACTCGATCTCGCCACCCGCGACGAGCTTCTTCGCGGCGGTGATGACACGGATGCCGTCGGTTGCGGGAGGCGCGGGGGCCGCGGTGCGGTTCTGCGAGGCAAGTGCCTGCGACAGTACCGTGGTGGATCCGAAGCTGACGCCGCTCGGCGCGCCGACAGTGAACGTCAGGCTGTCGGCAGCGAGATCGTACTGACCGTAGTCAAAGCCACCGCTGACTGGCACGTTACTCCAGGTGATCTCTCCGTTGGCACCAACCGTCTTGGTCGCGGCCGCCAAGTTCAGGGTGCCGAATGGCTGACCTGAAATTGAGATCGTTGCAGTGGATGCGCTGGTGACAGTAATCACCGGATTACTGACGACTCGCGACAGACCACCGTTGTGACCGGTGAAGGTCACCACACCCGTGAACGGTACCGAACCGGTCTGGGTCTGTGGATTCCATGATCCACCCGTGGCCTGCGGGAAGACGTAGCCTCCGCGGCCGCCGCCCACGCCGTTCGTGGTAATCGCGCCCTTCGCAACGTTGCCGGTGACATAGTTCGCGAAGCTGGTTGAGATGCCCCAGGTGAGCGAGCCAGCGCTCTGAGCCGCCGGAGCTGGTGCGGGAGCAGGCTGCGGCTGCGGTGCGGGGGTCGCAGCCTTGCCGAACAGGGCATCCCATTGCGCGGCAGTCACGATCAAGTCAGTCCGCTGGTATAGATTCGCATCGTTCAGGAACGAATGCTGCTTCCAGATCACGACTTCATAAGACTTGGTGCGATCCAGCGATGCAATCGGCACGTCTAGCGAAGTGGTGAGCGCACCCGCACGCACTGGCGTAAACGCGTTCATCTCGAGTTGCGCGCCAGCAACCGCAGGCTTCTCGAATACCGCAACATATGCCCAGGAGATATCCTCCGGCAATTGTGATGCTGCAACGTCGACGATGATGCCAGTTCCGGCGGTGACGTCTGCGACCAGCGCAGTGATTGCATCGGCTTCAGCCGGAGGGAATACCTGATCCCACTCAGCAGCAGACACACTCACTGCACTCACCGCAAGATTGTTCGCAGCAGAAGGATTCGTGTGACGCTTCCACACCAACACATTCAAAGCCTTGCCATCAGTCAAAGATGCAACTGGGACAATGAGCTCGATCGTGAACGCGCCACTTGCTGGCATATCAGCAGGCCTCACCGACCCAACCGCGCCGAGGAAGTTCCCGGCAGCAGAAGTCGTGGGATCTAGCTCACCTGGCAACACACCAACATGCACACCATTGGGAAGATCAGCAGGAGTCAAACCCGACACCGCAGCCTCGAGCACCAAACTCGTCTCACTCGCGGACTTCACCGACACCGACACAGACGGCACCGCCGGAGGAAATACCTGATCCCACTCAGCAGCAGACACACTCACTGCACTCACCGCAAGATTGT
>CAZTBS010000014.1:20706-46027 GCA_964612125.1 uncultured Leucobacter sp.
AATACCTGATCCCACTCAGCAGCAGACACACTCACTGCACTCACCGCAAGATTGTTCGCAGCAGAAGGATTCGTGTGACGCTTCCACACCAACACATTCAAAGCCTTGCCATCAGTCAAAGATGCAACTGGGACAATGAGCTCGATCGTGAACGCGCCACTTGCTGGCATATCAGCAGGCCTCACCGACCCAACCGCGCCGAGGAAGTTCCCGGCAGCAGAAGTCGTGGGATCTAGCTCACCTGGCAACACACCAACATGCACACCATTGGGAAGATCAGCAGGAGTCAAACCCGACACCGCAGCCTCGAGCACCAAACTCGTCTCACTCGCGGACTTCACCGACACCGACACAGACGGCACCGCCGGAGGGGTTTCTGAAAGCAGTTGCGGAGTCGCGGGAGCTGGATCCGAGTCAAGAGGAGAGACTCCATCAGCTTCTGAATCTATAGTTCCGCCTGCCAGAGGTTCAGAAACCTCTGACTGTCCGCTATCAACGATCGGCCCTTCGACGGCCGGTGCAGGCGGAAGGTCTTCGACCGCAGAGGCCGCCGGTGCGGTGAGCAGAGCGCCGCTGACGAGTAATGATGCGGAGAGCAGCGCGGCCAGACCGCCGCGAATTCTCGTCCCTAGTGACATGCGGATACGCTCCTTGCTAAACAAAAGGAAATGAACGCAGACCGAAAAAGGAGGCCTCGACGACCCTTCATCGGACGTTGCTGAGGTCTACCTCACCTCAGCGCCGAAACTTAGTCTGACGAATTTCATCTGATGATGCAAATCGAGCACGACAATCGTCGCATTTGGACCTGAGAGTTATACCCAGGTGGGCATTTTGCACAGCATCTTTCTGCCACGCACACGCTCGGACGCGCCGGTGATCCGGTTATCAACGAATTCAGTGATCCCCCATGGATCACGCGCCTCACTCGCGCGGAGTGCAACCCGGCAGTGCGGCAATCGTGACGGCGAGCAATGCGACTGCAGTGCCTGCCAGCAGGCTCACTGTCACTCCCCCAGCTAACGGGAGTGCGGCATCAAAAAGAACCGAGGCCACCAATTGCCCTGCGACATTCGACATACTGAGCAGCAACACACCCGCCGCGCGAACCAGCAAAGCCGCAACCCCAATGAAGATGGTGCCGACGAACCCTCCAATGTAGTACCAAGGACTACTCGGCCACACAGTTGGCCACCCCTGTATTGCTACAGAAACTCCAGCGACGATGACCAACACGGCAGTGCCCACGAAGAAATTCATGAAGGTTGCGGCGATGGCACTGCGTGCAGCGGATCGCACGAGCCCATTCACTGCTGACTGCCAGGCAATACCGAACCCTGCTGCCACGGGAATGATGACCAGCCACAATTGCGCACCGACACTGCGCGAACCCCACAGATCAGCCAGCACAGAGAGCACCACCGCGACGATCGCCAGCACCGTGCCCGCTACACGTTGCGGACTCGGTCGGACCATACCGCCCGGCCCCAACCCAATGCGATCGATGATGAGACCACCAAATACCTGCCCACCAACGATTCCGACCGTAAAGAGCGCTAAGCCAATCACCGAGGCAACGAGACCTTGCCCAAGCACAAAGAAGGCTCCACAGGCCCCGCCGGTGAGTGCCCACATCGGTAAATGCCCGGACGAAAGCTCACCGCGCAGCCGCCGCAGACCCATTCGCCCTGTACGCGAAAGCGCCAACACGAGGAGCAACACCAGGAGACCCGACCCGAATGACACTGCGGCTGTGAGGTACCCGTTTCCGAGTTCCTGGCTCAGCCCGCCGTTGACCCGCGATTGCAGGGCGACCAGTGTGCCGCTCAGACCGGAGCCGAGTAGGGCGATCCACACCGGAATGCTGCGAGCACTGGGAGTCACTCGTTCACCCTAACGCGTTCACCACGTTGACTCGGCGATCACCACGTGTGCGGACTGATTGGGGCGATCTGGTCCGAGACCGGGTATTTCTCCGAGACTCGGACACATGCGCGAAGCAGAGCTTCGCGAGTGGAGCCCACCCCGCGCTGCGCTCCGCGGGGCGCCGCTGTTGCGGCGCCGACTCTTCACAGAAACACGATGTGTTTCTGTTTCGAGCCGCCTGTCGGACTCGAACCGACCACCTGCGCTTTACAAGGGCGCTGCTCTACCAGATGAGCTAAGGCGGCAAAGGGTGGCCGGAGAACCGGCCACCCGATAGTTTACTGGTTTTCGGCGGCCGCGTCGCCCGCAGCGGTGTCCGCACCGTTCCCCTCGAGCGCTGCCTTCACCTTCAGCAGGTACGCCTCAAGGTCACCGTCGCGCGCAGCCGACCACTGCTGGCCGTTCACAATCACGGTAGGGGTGCTGATCAGTCGCTGCGGCTGGCCCTCCGGCTGCAGTTGCTGCCCGGTCCCATCGAGCAATCTCGCCCCGTCTGCAATGCCCCACAGACCGGTCTCAGTGGCCGACTTCGTGTTCGCCGCGATGAATTCAGCGAAGGGCTGATCCTTCACACACTGCCGCAGCTCGGTATCAGCGGTCGCGCCAGCGAGCTCCGCCTGCTCGATCAGCTGATCGTCGGTCAGCCCAGAAGTGCCCTCAGACGGCTGCACGTTGGCGCTGAGCAGGCGGTTGTGCAGCGCGAAAGCGTAGTCAGGCTGCTGTTCGACAACGCAGCCGAACAGGTTGGCAGCGCGCGTCGAGTACTTGGCTCCCATCGATGTGGCATCGAGGAAGTTGAGCGGGAAAACCGACAACGTAATGTCGCCAGAGCCAATGTAGTTCTCCAGCATCGTGCCGTAGGTCTGCTCGAACGCACCACATGCGGGGCACATGTAATCGACGTAGACGGTGACATCGATGGGCAGCTCATCCCAGCTGAGATCGGGCGCCTCGCGCGTTTCATCGGGCTGCAACGCGGGAGTTTCAAGCACCTTCAGATCGGTACCAAAGGTTACCGCGCCCGACGCCATGTTCTCAGGGCCCGGGCCCGCAGGCTTCAGGGTCTGGGCCAGCACCAAACCAACAATCGCAAGAATCACCACAACGCCGAGCACCACCCCGCCCTGCAGGAAGAGGCGATTGCGCTTCTCGCGCTTCTTTTCTTCCTCGCGTGCGAGGCGCGCTTTCTCGCGTGCCTGCTCGCGGCGCTCGTTCTTCGTAAGTCTCTCGTTTGCCATAGCTGTCTCCGTGGTTGGCCCGCGCAGCGCGCAGGGTCGTGTCAGATGACGATGTGGATCGCGGGGGTGTTACTTCTTCTTATTCGCGCGGCGCTGTGCGCGGTTCTGTGCCTCTGCCGCCGGCACATCCTGCCCGAAGGCACCCCGCTCTGCGGGCTGTGCCGCAGCAGCACCCTTCCGAGCGCGTGCCGCCGCACCGGTTGCTGCACCTTGCCGGGCGGCAGCGCCGGTCACCTCAGTGCCGCCGTCTTCATCAGGCGCAATGTAACTCAGCTTCGAAGTATCGAGCGGCTCTTCCTTCTCGAGCCCACCGCCCTCGATGTGCACGTGATCCTGCGGGCCTGCGGCCGGGCGCACCTGCACCTCAAGGTTGTAGAGCAGCCCCAGGGCTTCTTCCTTGATCTGACCCATGGTGCTCTGGAACAGGCTGTATCCCTCGCGCTGGTACTCAATGAGTGGATCGCGCTGCGCCATCGCGCGCAGGCCGATGCCTTCCTTCAGGTAGTCCATCTCGTAGAGGTGGTCGCGCCAGCGCCGGTCGATGGTGGAGAGCACCACCCGACGTTCGAGTTCGCGCATCGCCTCAGTGCCGAGGGTCTGCTCGCGCTTGGCGTAGGCCACCTGTGCGTCAGAGAGGATCTCGCGGAAGAGGAAGTCGCGATCCACCCCCTTGCCGCCGCTCTCGGCGACGACCTCATCAACGGTGAGCCCGACCGGGTAGATCTGCTTGAGATCGTTCCACAGCGCGTCAAAATCCCACTCGTCGGCGACGGCGTGTGAGTCGATAATGGCTGCGATCACTTGCTCGCGGAACACATCGACGCGCGACTCAATGTCTTCGCCGTCGAGGATCTGCACGCGATCCGCATAGATTGCCTTGCGCTGCCGGTCAAGCACATCATCGTATTTCAGCACGTTCTTGCGAATCTCGCTGTTGCGCTGTTCCACCTGGCTCTGCGCGCTCTGGATCGCACGGCTGACGAGCTTCGACTCAATCGCCATATCGTCGGGGAATCCCCCGCGGTTCATCAGCGATGCCGCAGCGCCTGAGTTGAAGAGGCGCATCAGATCGTCGGTGAGCGACAGGTAGAAGCGGCTCTCGCCGGGATCACCCTGACGACCCGAGCGACCGCGCAGCTGGTTATCGATGCGACGCGACTCGTGGCGCTCGGTGCCGAGCACATACAGGCCGCCTGCGGCGATCACCTTCTCGGCTTCAACGTCGACGGCTTCCTTCACGGCAGCGTAGACGCCGTCCCACTCAGCCTCGTACTCGTCGGGGGTTTCGGTGGTCGAGAGCCCACGCTTGGTCATCTCTTGTACAGCCAAGAACTCGACGTTGCCGCCGAGCATAATGTCGGTGCCACGGCCAGCCATATTCGTGGCCACGGTGACCGCACCCAGACGGCCAGCCTGAGCGATGATCGCAGCTTCGCGGGCGTGGTTCTTCGCGTTCAGCACTTCGTGCCGCACACCCGCTTTGGCGAGGAGGCGCGACAGGTACTCGCTCTTCTCCACGCTGGTGGTACCCACCAGCACGGGCTGCCCTGCCTCGTGACGCTTGGCGATGTCTTTCACGACCTCAGCGAACTTTGTCTCTTCGTTCTTGTAGACAAGGTCGGGCTGGTCGATGCGGCGCATCGGCTTGTTGGTCGGGATCGGCACCACGCCGAGCTTGTAGGTCGACATGAATTCGCCGGCCTCGGTCTCGGCAGTACCGGTCATGCCCGAGAGCTTTTCGTAGAGACGGAAGTAGTTCTGCAGGGTGACGGTCGCAAGCATTTGGTTCTCGGCTTTGACCTGCACCCCCTCTTTCGCCTCGATGGCCTGGTGCATGCCCTCGTTGTAGCGGCGCCCGGCAAGAATGCGGCCGGTGTGCTCGTCGACGATGAGCACCTCACCGTTCAAGACGACGTAATCCTTGTCGCGGGTGAACAGCGCACGCGCCTTGATGGAGTTATTCAGGAACGAGATCAGCGGGGTGTTGACTGACTCGTAGAGGTTGGTGATGCCGAGATAGTCTTCGACCTTCTCGATGCCCGGCTCGAGCACACCCACGGTGCGCTTCTTCTCGTCAACCTCGTAGTCAACGCCGGGCTCAAGCTTCTTGGCGATGCGCGCAAACTCCGCAAACCAGCGGTTCGCCTCACCCGAGGAGGGCCCCGAGATAATCAGGGGCGTACGGGCTTCATCGATGAGAATCGAGTCCACCTCATCGATGATGGCGAAGGCATGGCCACGCTGCACACGATCGGCTGCGGTCGACGCCATGTTGTCCCGCAGGTAGTCAAAACCGAACTCATTGTTCGTGCCGTAGGTGATGTCAGCCTCGTACTGCTTGCGTCGCTCGGTCGGGTTCTGACCCGCGATGATGCAGCCGGTGGTCATCCCGAGGGCGCGGAATACACGACCCATGAGGTCACTCTGGTAGCTCGCGAGAAAGTCGTTCACAGTGACGATGTGCACGCCGCGACCCGTGAGGGCATTGAGGTACGCCGGCATCGTTGCGACAAGCGTCTTTCCCTCACCGGTCTTCATCTCAGAGATGTTGCCGAGGTGCAGGTTTGCGCCACCCATCACCTGCACATCGAACGGGCGCAGGCCAATCGTGCGCTTGGCAGCCTCGCGCACCGCGGCGAACGCCTCAGGCAGCAGGTCGTCGAGGGTCTCGCCATTGGCCAAGCGCTCACGGAACTCAGCGGTCTCGCCGCGCAGTTCCTCATCGCTGAGCGCTGCGAACGACTCTTCGAGGTCGCTGACGGTTTTCGCCAGACGCTGCAGCTTCTTCAGGGTGCGACCTTCGCCTACGCGAAGGACTCGTTCGAGGACTGACGCCACGTCGTTACTCCTGTGTGGTGGGGCGGCGGCGGCACGCAAGCGCACCGATCACCGTTGCCAAATTGTGACAACGCCTCAGCCTAGCAACTCAGGTGCGTGAGCGCCTGGGTATCCGACCTGCTGCTCTCGCGCTTGCCGAGGCGCGGCACGCTGGGAGATCCACCCCCATAAGATCGGAGCAGTATGAGTGAGGAGCCAGGGTGACGCGCAGCACATCGCATGAACGCACCCTGGTGATTCTGCCCACGTTCAATGAGTTGGGCAGCCTGGCGGGCGTGGTGGAACGCGTGCGGGCGGCGGTTCCCGCGGCAGACCTACTGATCATCGATGACGCAAGCCCCGACGGTACCGGTGACCTGGCAGAGTCCTTGGCAGCGGTGGATCCGCACCTATTTGTCGCGCATCGGGCGGGCAAGCTCGGCCTCGGCACCGCCTACGTGCTGGGTTTTCGACACGCACTGGCGCAGGGGTATCGGTGGGTGGTCGAGATGGACAGTGACGGCTCCCACCTGCCAGAGCAGTTGCCGCAGCTGCTCGCCGCAGCGCATGATGGCGCGGGGCTGGTGTTGGGCGCGCGGTGGATCAGTGGCGGGCGGATCAGTGGTTGGCCGTGGCATCGCCGCTGGGTGTCGCGCACCGGCACCAGAGTGGCCCGCGTGGCACTGCGCTCGCGACTGCACGACATCACGAGCGGATTCCGAGTGCTGGATGCACGATGGCTGACACGGGTGGACCTGGATCGAGTGAGTTCACACGGCTACGGGTTTCAGGTCGAGCTTGCCTGGACGCTTGAGCGAATGGGCTGCCCCATCGCGGAAGTACCGATCACATTTGTAGAGCGCAGCACGGGCAGGTCGAAAATGAGCTTCGGCATCGTCGTTGAGGCACTGACGCGGGTACTGCGGTGGGGATGGCAATTGCGCGTGGCACCGTCTCGGCTCCCGCTGCCCGTATCGCCTCAGCCCGACGCACAGCAGACGCCCAACTCGTAGAACCGAGGCGGGCGTCTGCGCATCGCGAGGACTATGCGTCTGCGAGGCTAATCACACCGTAATTCCACCCCTTGCGGCGGTAGACCACACTGGGCTTACCGCTGCCCTCCTCCATGAAGAGGAAGAAGTCGTGGCCGACGAGTTCCATCTGATCGACGGCCTCCTCAACGCTCAACCGCTCGGCAGGGAATTCCTTCGTGCGAATGACGACCGGGGTGTACTCTTCGGGAGCCTCCTCGTCGGCAGAAACAACCGGAATACTGCCGGTGGCTACTGCCTCGATCGTCTCCAGCGAGGCAGGGGTGAGATCCACACCCTCGAAATCGCTAGCCGCGGCCTCACCGAGTGAGGTACGCCCGCGCCCGCGGTGCACCTTGCGGCGATCCTTCATGCGGCGGATGCGCTCAAGAATGCGCCCGTAAGCAATGTCGAACGCCGTGTACTTGTCGCTGCCTGTGCTTTCGGCGCGGATCACCGGGCCCGGTCCGATCACCGTAATTTCGACACGATCACCGTTCTGAGGGCTGTGATCGCTCACCCGCGACACCATCACTGAGAAGGACAGCGCCCGAGGCAGCAGAGTCTCAATTTTCGGCGTTTTTGAACCCACGTAGTTCTCGAAACGCTCAGTGATTCCAAGACCGCGTCCGCGAATGCTCACATCCATGGTGACCTCCCTAGGGCTCAGGCGGGTGGCCTCTGCAGCGCACCATTACGCCTTTCTCGAACACTACTCCGGTTCGCAGGTGGTTTTCCACCCGGCGCTCACATCTGGGTGAAACTCGGTGCTGTCATGCACCAGAAGTGGGCGAAATCGCGTGTGCATCCGTGCGCAGATCGGTGTCACGTTGAGACCCGCGGCGAGCGCTGCGACGCTCGACCGCGCACAGCGCCACAATCGCCACGACGCGCGCGCCGCATGCCTGCAACGCTTCGGCCGCGGCACGCACCGTGGCCCCGGTGGTCACCACATCGTCGACAAGCACCACCTCACGACCGATGAGCGAACGGCGGGCCGCGCGACGCACGCTCACGAGTGCGGCGTTCTGCTGTCGCTGCTGCGCGGACAAGCCCACCTGTGAAGTGCGACCGCGCAGCGCGCGCAACACCCTGGGCTGGAAGACCGGCAGTGGCTCGCGCGGCAGGGGTGCCCCCAGCCGCTGCGCGACCGGCACAGTCTGGGCATGACGTTCACGGGGCAGGGTACGCCGGTACTCGCGGAGCGCGGCACGAACGAGCAGATCGACGTGACGGTACCCGCGCTCACGCACGCGGGCCGCACGTGAGGGAACCGTGACAAGTAGTGGCGGGAGACTGCCGTGTGAGCGGTTGCTTGCCGCGCGCAGCGGGGCGAGCAACCGCGGGCCCAGCTCGCGCGCGAAGCCGGTGTGGCCGGAGTGTTTGAGCGCGACGAGCAGGGCGCGCAGCGGGCCCGCGTAGGGGCCTGCTGCGCACACGGTCACCCCCGCTGGTGCGGATGCCCACACCACCGCGCCTCGCGCCGCACGGATCTCCGCCACACAGGCATCACAGCAGTCCCGATCAGGCGCCCCGCACGAGACACACTCGGTCGGCCAGACGAGCGCCAGTGCGTCTAGCCACAGTTCCCGGAGCACTCTTCCCGTACCGTGCCACGCGGAAAAATCCATCATCTCGGCCACAACCCCGGTTACAGATCCGAACGAGCGGATATCTCCGCGGTACGAGCAGACGCTGGAGCATGGACACGATATCGCGGGCCGCGGGCCAGAGCACGCTGCACCAATCCCTGCACTTCCGGCCAACGATGCACCACCTGCTCATACGAGCAACGAATCACTTGGTAACCCTGCAGCAAGAGCTCGGCGTCATGTCGAATATCAGAGCTGCGCTGCGCGCCCACATGGTGTCCGCCATCGATCTGCAGCACCAGCCAACCAGCAATCAGGAAGTCCACGCGATGCCCAAGCAGCCAACTCTGCGGTTCGATCGACACCCGCAACCACTGCAGACGCACCCGCACGAAGGTCTCCAAACCCGAATCCGCATAGGGCTGACAGTGGTGCAAAAGTTCGCGAGCCTTGGCTCGCAGGGGCAGTTCAGCAAGCGCGCGCAGATCCACCATTCGTGTATTCACTGCTGACTCCCACAGTGCCAGCGCAGCCTCAAATGGTTGACACTGCGCTGCCAAGACCAACACGTTCTCGATCGGGTCGATCAGCGCGTTCGGGTCGCGCCTCAACACGGGCTGTGCCCAGTGGATCTTGCCCACCCCGCGAGAGACGTGCGCGTTCGGGTGCACGGTCGCCAGATGTGGCTGCTCTTCCTGCAACACCCAGAGCCCGAGTCGTTTGGCTTGGGTCACGCAACTCAGCACTGTGCCTGACCGAGCGGCGAACAACAGTGCAGGATCCGCATCATGCAACGCGACCCAACCGCGTCGCACCGACCGCACCAGTCCGCTCTGCGTAGCCTGGCGAAGAAAGTGACGGCTCACGCCGAGTCGCTGTAACTGGGATACACGAGCAACTCCGCCGAGCTGTTGAAGCTCAGATATGACTGACATGACCCGAGCTTGCTGGAAGCGTCTTGCGCGCGACGGATATCAGGCCATCATGTGCACATTCTGCAGCATCTGCCGGGCGGCTCACCCCTGTGCGCGACGTGGTACTCGCCCATTCGTCGCGCGGAGTAATACCGAGTCTCGGACCCTGCATGGAGAATCACTCCGCAGGAGTGGAGATCTCCGAAAAACGGGTGGGAGGGAGCCGGAGTGGGTAGGGGGACAGGAACGAGGAGGGACAGGAACGAGGAGGGATAGGAACAAGAAGGACAAGAAGGACAAGAAGAAGCAACAGAACCCAGAACCCAGAACCCAAAAGAACACGGAGAAGTAAAACAGGAACAGGCCAGGACAGCTCGCTACCCAGTCTTCGCGAGCAGGAGGATGTCGTCGAGTTGTCGCTGCCAGCCGCTTCCCTGGGGAGCAAACAGGCGCCCATCGTCATCCAGCACCCGCAGCAGCGATCGGCTCCCTCCCCCACTGACGGTGACCGCGCCGGGCACTGATCCTGACTCAACGCTGAACTGGCCGAGCACTCCCTGCGTAATCTTCCCCGACACACCGTTCCGGGTGATCGAAACGAAACGTTGCTCGTCAATCCAGTCAAGATCCACCGGCGCACCCATCACCCACAGCGCGACGTAACTCGTTTCAGTGAGCGAGAGTGGATCACCCTGCGCGTCACGCACCACCCCCGCAATGATCACTGCAGCGTAATCCGGCTGAGCAGCATCCTTGACCAGCACGGCAATACGGGTGCCGCTCGGCGATACCCGCACAGCCTGCGGTATGCGCCCGCTCAGCCACGGCATGGGAAGCACTGCCGTGCGACCCCCGGGCCGAGTCACCACAATCGAATCAGCGGTTTCAGAGGCATAGCTCCAGACGTACCCGAAGCGATCCAAACTTGGCGCCAACAGGCCATTGCGCAAGTCGATTTGCACCTGATCGGTGGTCGACACCCAGCTCACAATGCCCTGGTGAAGTACCGCGGCGCTGTCACGGCCTGGCGACACCGCGACCGCGGTGGGCTGCATCTGTTCGATACGGCTACCAATACCTGGCAAGGAGCTCACTTGCCCGGCGATGACAGGCCCGAAGACGCCGTCGGCGAGGGCCAGCGCATACTGCCCGTCGCCCGCGGGCGACGGATTCTCGGGGGCCACCACGGGCCCTGACTCGACCACAGAGCCGTTGACCAGCAGTTCGAATCGGGCAACATCAGGCACCGCCTGCAGGCTCGCACCCAGTTGCTGCTTGATCAGCGCCATCGTCCCCTGGTCGGCATCGAGCAGTTCTGCGGTGAGATCGATGCGGGCCGTACCGTCGACCACGGGCACTGCGCCAGCAGCGAGTGAAGTGCCCGTCGGTATCGCACTGTGCAAGACCTCGATCGTTTGCTCAGAAGGTCCCGCTAACAGCTCTCCCACTAACTGCGTGCTTATGGCAGCCCGGTTCAAGAACCACCGAGTATCAGGCACGAGTCGATTATCTGCGCTCAAGAAGTACAACTGCAGCGGGGTCCAGACCGCAGCGAAGGTGCTCTTATCGAGAATGATGCCGGAAGGAGCGGATGCGATTCTCCATTCACCATCGATTTGCGCGAATTCGAAACGAACCTCGGTGGCTGCGCCTGGAGACACCGGTTGCAGCTCGCCGCGCGCATTCACCGCGGCAATAGCGGACAACGACAGCACGCCGATGTCTTCGCCGGCGCTTCGGTACTCTTGGGTGCCTTCGTCAACGAGCACCCCGAGCGACGGATCCCACTCATCGACATAGGCGGGAACCAAAAACTCGCGCGCAATCGCATAGTCGTCTGTACTCGACGCGGCTGCGCTGATAAACCCGCGCACGATATCTTCCTGGCTTGCGCCGAGCATTGGGCCACCGGGGTTGAACTGCACCGGTTGATCGGCCTGATTCAGATCGGTCAGGCCCTCGTACACTGGCCCAGCGTTGGGCACTGCTTGACAAGCCACCAAAGCCAGGCTCATCACACATGCGGCGGCACACACACGCATACTGCGAAGGATCGCGTTCCTCCTCACTGTTTCCTCCCCCGTGCGACACTGCGCCACGGGCGGCGTAGCCAGTTGCCAGTCACCTGCGGGTCTCCGTCATCTGGGGTGACATCGTCTGGCACCAGAGAGATCGGTGACACAAAATCTGCGATCTGCTCCCGGCGAGGCAGCGTTAAGCGGAAGTTGGATCCTTCGCCCTCACGCGACCAAGCTTCAAGGACTCCTCCGTGCACGGCGGCGTCTTCACGCGCGATTGCAAGACCCAGTCCCGTACCGCCGAGTGTACGTTTGCGCGATGGATCACCCCGCCAGAAGCGGTCAAACACACGTTCAACATCAACCGATCGCATCCCAACGCCCCAGTCACGCACCGCGATAGCAATTGCAGAAGCGTTGGAGTCGATGGTGACCACGATGGGGCGCCCTTCGCCGTGTTCGATGGCGTTTCCCACGAGGTTTGACACGATGCGGCGGATGCGGCGAGGGTCCACCTCAATCGGCGAGTAGCCGCCCAGCGCACGCACCTCGATCAGACTGGATGACAGCGGTTGCAGACTATCAACCACGGCGTGCGTAAGGGTGACCAGGTTGGTGGCTTCGGTCTCTAGGGTGACGTGACCGGCGTCATAACGGGAGATCTCCAGGAGATCGGCAAGCAGCGCTTCGAAGCGATCCACTTGGGTCCCCAACACCTCAATAGCGCGCGCCTGCGGCCCCACCGCCTGCTCAGCACTACCTTTTAGTACCTCTGTCGCAAGACGAATGGTGGTCAGCGGGGTGCGTAACTCGTGCGACACATCAGACACGAAACGCTGCTGCATTTCCGAAAGCTCATCAAGCTGGTCAATACGAGCCTGCAGCGTGTCTGCCATGTCATTGAAGTTCTCGGAAAGGACATCGAAGTGCTCATCATTCTGCAGCGGCATCCGTGCGTCAGCTTCGCCGGCGGCAAGTCGCCGACTCGTATCCGCGGCTGCACGAATCGGACGAAACACAATCCGCGAAATGCTCCACACAAGTGCTCCAATGAGCGCCATGAGGATGAGCGCGGTAAATCCCAGCGTGCGGCTGACAAATCCCAGCGTTTGCTCGGTCTCAGCCATGCTGTAGCCGATCACCAGGTCGTAGGTTCCTGCCGCGGCAGGAAACGTCAGACTAGAAGCCACCAGAATTCCCGGCACTGGGTTACCTGCGTCATCGGCAAGGGTCACTGCCTGCCAGTACTGTGGCGCATCTCCGGCAAGCAGCGCATCCGCAAGCTCCGGGCTCAGCGCGTCTACCACCTGGTTAGAGGTGAAGAAGTCGGCAGGAGCTTGCGAAGAAGCTTCTTGCCCCGGCTGTCGGCGCACGTAGATGAGCTGACTCGACGAGGTGTCTTGTACCGTGCGCCGCACCGAGGTGACGAGCGCTGACAGCGCCCCCCGATCGCTCGCATCAGAGGCATCAACTAGGCGCTGCGCTGCCAGCGTCGCTCGCGCAGAATCTTGCAGCACCTGGTCGCGGCGAGAATTGTAGAGATCGTCGCCGATGCTGGTCAGAATGAAGGTGCCGGAGATCACGATCATGACGCCGGTGATCATGCCGGTTATGGTCATGGTGCGCAGCTTGAGTGACCGCGACCAGCGGCGCCGCACAGGGCCAAGCAGGGGGTCACTGACGCGGATCCATCTGGCTCTCAGCCGCCGCAGCTGAATGCTTGCTCTGCTGCGGCCGCTCCCGGCGTTCATCGCCTATTCGCCAGCGTCGACGGCGGCCTGTGCAGCGTCTGCCGATCCAGTACCGCCGATGGCACCGGCGCGGTATCCGACCCCGCGCACGGTAGTAACGATGGTCGGGTGATCTGGATCACGTTCAATTTTTGCGCGTAACCGTTGCACGTGCACGTTCACGAGTCGCGTATCTGACTTGTAGTGATATCCCCAAACCTTCTCAAGCAGCACTTCGCGAGTGAAGACCTGCTGCGGTTTACGGGCAAGAATCACCAGCAAGTCAAACTCAAGCGGTGTGAGCGAAATGACCTGGGCGCCGCGGCGTACCTCGTGAGCCGCGACATCGATCTCGAGATCACCGATGCGCAGCAGCTCAGCGTTCTGGTGCTGTGGTTCACGCAGCCGTGCGCGAATGCGCGCAATCAGTTCGACTGGGTTGAAGGGTTTCACCACGTAGTCGTCTGCGCCAGCTTCAAGCCCTCGCACCACATCAATCGTGTCACTGCGAGCGGTCAGCATGATGATGGGCACACCGGATTCTGCGCGAATCGTGGCGCACACCTCAATGCCGTCGATGCCCGGCAACATCAGATCGAGCAGCACCAGATCAGGGCGAACGCGCTGAAACAGCTCCACGGCTTCGGTACCGTCGCCCGCGTGTTCGGTGAGAAACCCTTCGCTCTGCAACACCATGCCGAGCATCTCTGACAACTGTTTATCGTCGTCAACGACCAGGATGCGCGCGCTCATAGTCCCATTATGTCCGTTTCGCTGCGGTGGATCATCGATTCGTCGCTGTCTCTCAGCCGTGTGAGACAGGTGCCCGCCATTGTGTGTTGACTAGCCCGGAAGAATCGGTCGGATGGTGTGGACTCGCTCATGGAAGAAGATCTCAATGTTGCTGACTCCCGGAATTCGGCGGATTTTCCGGTTCACCAGCTCAAACATCGCCGAGGCCACGTCAACATAAACCTCTGCATGCAAGCTGCAGCTGCCGGTGCCCAGCACCAGGTACCGCACCTCGGGGAAGGCAGCGATATCGTCTGCGATGTCTTCAATGTCGCGGGAACCATCAACTTCAATCTGCAGGTTCGCAGCATAGTGCAGCCCGACCGCCGGAGCCGTCAGAATCGCGTTGACCCGAATGATGCCGCGCTCTTGCAAACGCATGAAACGCGCCCGCGCACCTCCAGAGGTGAGCCCCACCGCACTCGCAAGATCGGCGTAGCTCAGACGGCCGTCATCCTCGAGTAACTGAATGATCTTGACGTCGATCTCATCCAAGCCGAATCGTTCGGCGTCCTTTGCGGTGAAAACCATCACGATTCCTTCCGTACGACTCGTATCGCTTCTTTACGCTATGAGCCTGCTGAGATAAGACTAGTAGTGGTCAAAGCGACCGGGGAGCACATCCCACGGGCTCACACCCAGGTACTCGCACACGGCACGGTGCACGCAGTGTTCGACAAACATGCGGCGATGCTCAGTGTCGTCGACATGCAAACCACGAGCCCGTTGAATGGGCATGCGGAAGAGAATGATGGTGCGGGTGGAGCGATCCACTGAGTAATACAGCGGTTGCTCACTCTCACCAACGCCGGTGGGCGCAGTTGCGAACCCAATGTGTACGCCGCTGAGCTGATCGCCGAGGTGATGCTGCAGCAGATGCAGAGCGCCGCGCGCATCAAGTTCGAAACGCGCGATACGACCGTTCGGGTTGGCGAGCTGCGGACCGGTGAGCGACGACCGCATTGGGCGTCTTCCGTGACGCTTCGCAGGAGCCTTGGGCACGCCAGCAAACAGCGGATCCCGCGCAGACCCCGCCGGATCACTTCGTCGCTTCGACCGCCCGAACATATCGTCAGTCTACGCTGGAGCTGTGACATCAATTGACCCGCATGACTGGCTGCGCACCGATGCCAACGATGCGGTCGAGCCAGAATCTGGGATTGACCACGCAACCGCACCGGCACCGCGGCTGTGCCAGCGAGTGAATTGCGGAGCCATCGCCGTCGCCACTCTCACCGCCGACTATGGTGACAGGGTGATGGCGGTGGGACCGCTCAGCCCAGTGCGCGTGCCGCCCGCACTCGACCTGTGTGCCAGACACCGCACCGCGCTCACCCCACCCGAGGGCTGGGAGCTGCTCTCGCATGACCCAGATCGCCCGGGAATTTCCGCTTAGCGGGTGTGGACCGTCAGGCTGCCTGCGCGCTCGTTGAGGCCAATCACCGGGTAGCTGGCAATATTGCCGCCTGCCACAAGACGCACGCCCGCGGAGATCGGGGCATCGCTCGACAGCAGCGAGGCGCCTGACGCTGGCACTTCAAGCGCCGCTCCAGCAGGTACCGTAACGGTGGTCACTGCACCGCCGGAACCAAGATCGCGCAGCCGCACTTCGGCAGCAACAGCACCCGGGTTGACCAGCACGAGTTGGCCACCAGGCACGACCGCCGCAGCCACCTCAGAGTCCGCGGGGAGCACAGGTGCGGGAGCAAACCACGCATAGTCATGTTCACCGCTTACGTCTGCCGATCCCAACGCAGCTCCCACGAGTGGATCGACAGCCGTCACAATCACGGCATTCGCTTCTTCTGGCCAGTATGCGATCGGCAGCTCAGCGACTGCGCGGTCGCCGTATTGCAGATTGCCGAGATCTTCGCTCGAACCGTCGGGGAACACCGCACGCACGTTCGCACTGCCGGTCTCACCACCGGGCGCAAGCACACGGATCAACACGGAGAAGGGGTCAAGCTCACCAGCATCACCAGGTCCACTCTGACGGTCGCTCAGATTGGCAAGTCCGGGAATCACGAGTGAGGTTGCAGGCGCGAGCTGGCGGGTGGAGGTATCCACTGCAAACGGATTCAGCTCGTTCACGTGTGACACCCCGAGAGAGGCGGTGACGGCTGCTCCCGTGCTCACAACGCGCGCGGCAAGTTGTGCGCGGCCCGGGGCGTAGCCGTTCAGGGACACCACCCGGTCAGTCCCCGCGGGTACGAGCACTCCGGTGGTTTGTTGGGAGTCAACCATGCCGTTTTCGTCAAACACGGTGAGTTGCACCGTTGCGGGGACGTCTGCCGGGTTGCTGAGGGTGATCGTCGTCGCGACTCCGAGCGTTGTGGCACCGCCGACTAACCACTGCTCGTTCGCGGGCTCTGCGCACGCCGTGGCGGTGAGACCTCGCAGCGTCTCGGTCGAAACCGATTGCGTTTGTGCCGCAGCAAACGGCTGCCCTGCCGGAACCGCAAACGCCACCGGAGCGCTCCCGCCAGCCTCTTCCCGGCTCAGTTCAGTCTGCGCGGCCGAGGTGCCAGCAGTGCGCACCGAGGTGTCACCGCTCGGCAAGGCCACCGAGGGACGCGCCGGGTCAGCGCCCAGCACTGCGAATGCCCCGGGGCACACGACGCTGCGTTCAGCGCCCTGCAGGGTATCCACGGTTATTGCGACCGGCGTGCGCTCGATACTCGGAATGGGGAGCGTGCCCAGAGCAAGCGCAACAGCCGCAGACACGCCAAGAACGACAACCCCGGTGGTTGCGCGCAAGCTGCCACGCACAAACGTGCCAGTGCTCGGCTTCATCGCGCCTCCTCCTCGGCACCTGACCCCGAAGCAGCCTCGCCGTCAGTTGCGGATGGTTCCTCCTGCGGCGATGTTTCGGGCGCAGCTGCGTCAGAGCTGTCTGCTGCAAGGTCTGCCGTGTCTGCCGTACCTGCCACGCCAGCCGCGCCAGCCGCGCCAGCGGAAGTACTAGCGGCAACGGCCACGAGCTTGCCTGGCTTGCGCCGACGTTCGGGCCTCTCGGTCACCTCGCCGGTGGGGAGCGCGAGCAGCAGCATGGCAAGTAACACCACAATCTGCACACCCCAGACCAGCTGCCCACTCACGCTCGTACCGCGCAGGTGCGCGCCGGTGTCAGCGATTGCCGAGGCCACGGCGTCACCGTTTTCGATTTCGCTCCCCTGTACTCGCCACAGCAAACCCTGACTGGTTTGCCCTGCGCTTGAGAGAGCGACGCTTTGATCGAACGCGGCCTGCAGCACTGCGCGCTCGCTGCTTTCACCGCCCACGTCAAGCAGCACAAAGCTGATGTCACCGTCGGCAAGCAACGCCTGCAGTTCCGCATCGTTACCGGTGCTAGCGAGACTGCCAGCCAGTTCGGCGATAGCGAAGTCAATCTCCGCAGGCTGTGCGCTACGCTCAGCCGTGCGGATCTGATCAAGGCGCACACCCGTGCCGATCACCAATTGCACCTGTACCGCTTGCGGGCCAACGGCGGTCACCACCAGAGTGCGCTGCGCCGGATCCGCCGCGCCCGCAGCCTGCACCAGGGCAGGCATCTGTGTGTCGCCAGGGGTGACACCGGTCTGATCGGTGAGCAGTCGGAAACCGATCGGCGCGACGGCAACCAGCGCAAGGGTGAGGCCGATCGCAACAACGGGAGCCGCGGCACGGCGCAGCACTGCGGCGCCGACACCCGCGAGGCCGAGCAGAGCGATCCAGTACAGCGTGAGCCCCGAACCTGTCCAGAGCGCAACGGGCGTCGCACCGTCACTCAGCAGGTACAGGTGCGCAGATGCTGTCGTGGTGAGGAGACCGAGCCCGCCGAGCACCGCATGCAAGAGAGTGACACGTACCTGGCCAGCCAGCAGGCCGAGTACGGCGAGCAACGCAATCGGCAGGAACAGAAGGCCCACGAGCAGCGTGGCGGGTGGACCCCCGAGCCCCAGCGCATCAAGAATGCCGGCCCAGCCCTCAAGGCCAAATTCCGGGAAACCGAGCAACAGATGCCAGGGGTTTCCGGGTGTGAACGCCGGGGTGATGCCCGGGTCGAGGATCAGGCTGAGCGGATCTTCCGTGACGGCGACGAACAGTTTGGGCGCGAAGAGCACCAGCGGTGCAATCGCAGTTGCAAGCACTCGGGCGATGCCGCGGACTGAACTGAACACACCCACCAGCAACAGCACGATCGCCGCGGGGATCAGCACCGGCGCGCAGGCCAATGCCACAGCGGCAAGCAGCGAAGCAAGCCCCGCCCAACTCCACGATTCGCGGCAACGCGTGGCGGCAAGGAGCAACCAGGGGAACACGACCGCGAGCACCAGCGTGGGAAAGCGCCCGGAATCAAGTGACCCAAGCAGCACTGGGCTGAGAGCCCACCCCAGCCCGATGAGGGCGCGGCCCGCGGGCGATGGGGTGAGCTGCGCACCCCAGATCCACCCGCCGAGTGCTGCCAAAGGGATGGCGGCGACGGTGAAGAGCACGATCGCGTGGGAAGGGTTCCAGAACGTGAGGCTGCCGAGCACCGCCAATACCCAGGCGAATGGATCAGCTGGCACACCGTCAATCGTGCGGGTGTTCTGCCACAGCTCATTGATTGGGCTGAGGGGGGCGAGTGCGCCACCGGTCAGGCTGGTCTGGGTGACGGCCCACCAGCACAGCGCGAGCGTGGCAACGAGCGCCCCGCCAAGTACCGCAAGGCCCCCGCTGGAAATGAAGTGGAGCTCACGCGCGAGCCTGCCCTGCGCGGCAAGGATGGCTTCGCGGTCGATCATGCGTGCGGTGCGCACGGTCTTGGGGTCGACACGGAGGGGGCGCACGGCCGCCCATCCGGCCTGTTGGTGTGCTTTGATACGTCGACGGGAAGCGAGCAGTGCGCCGGGGGTGAAGAAGACCCGCAACGCGGCTGCGAATTCTCCGAGCATGTAGCCCGGCTGTTCACGGATCAGGGCCCATGCCATGCGCGCGATGGCGACCAACGGCAGCCCCAGCCACATAAAGAACGCGAGAACGCCGGGCGCATAGGCGATCCGTCGGTGCAGGTGTGACGTGCGACCCTGCCGGTGCGCAGTGCGCATGACTCGCCGCGCTCGATCCACACGTGGCCCAGCGATACCCAGTTGTGCAAAACGCACGCGGGACTGGGGTGCCACGATCACGCGATACCCGGCAAGCCGCGCGCGCACACTAAAGTCGAGTGCGTCGTCAAAGACCGGCAAGGCAGGGTCGAACCCGTCGAGCTGCGACCACACATCACGACGCACGAGCATGCCCACGGGGCCGACGCCGAGCACGTCTTGCAGGTGGTCGTACTGCTGTTGGTCAAGTTCTTGCCGACGGAGCAGCCAGCGTTCGCCGCGGTGGGTCAGGCTCTGGCCGAGTTCGATGATCCGCTCGGGGTGGTCCCAGTTCACGAGCTTCGGCCCGGCAACAGCGACCGAGGGTGAGCGCTGCACAGTAGTGAGAATCAGTTCCAAGGCACGCGGCTCGGGCGCGGCATCTTCGCTCAGCAGCCACAACCAGTCACCTGAGATCGCGCCGGTCGCTTGTGCGGGGCTGGCGCCTTGCCCGGTTCCAGCGTGTTCAAACGGAATCGCGGCAACGCCCCGACGCACGGCCTCGCCGAATGGCAGGTGGCCGCCTGCCGTAACAATGCGCTCAATTCCAGCGTGACCCAATTGCTGAGCCACAGCTTCACTGCCACCGGTGACTACGGCGACGATGCGGTCGGGCGCCCGCGTCTGCGCCAGGATCCCGGCGATGGTTTGGTCGAGCCATTCGCCGCCGGATCGGGCGACGAGTACGGCGGTCACTGTGCTGCGCATATCAAGCCCAGACTAGGCGTGCAGCGGCAGAAGACCCGCTTTCGGTTCGGCGAGCCTCGATGCTCACCGGCGTTTGCGAGATCGCACGACGCCGAAGCTAGACCGCGTCGCGACGAATCTTGCGGCGTTCGCGCTCCGACAGCCCACCCCAGATACCAAAGCGCTCATCGTTGGCGAGGGCGTAATCGAGGCATTCGCTGCGCACCTCACATCCCTCGCAAATGCGCTTGGCTTCGCGAGTGCTGCCACCCTTTTCCGGGAAGAACGCCTCGGGGTCAGTCTGAGCGCAGAGGGCATCAGCCTGCCATGCCAGCTGCTCATCGTTCTCGGGTCGGCGCAGGCCGGGCACACCGAGGAGGACGGGGTCAACGAACCAATTGCCAGGTACTTGCGAGTTCAGAGAATGCTGCGTCATCCGTTGCTCTCTCCTCTCATATGCGTTCGTCTTCGTCACGACTCCGTCACGTTCTCACTAATTACATCGGTGTGATTCGCTCAAGTCAAGCCGGAAATCATAAAGCCTCAACCCGCACTTGAGGCTTTGCGACACACCGGGTGGGGTTGAAGCTGCACTGGGGCCAAGATTTATAGGGGTGGATCAGGCCCAATCGTCGCCGACTGTCGCGAGAAACGCCTCGCCAGCACCGCTCAGCTCAATGGGTTCCCCGGCTGAGACATAGAGCGACTGGCCCCGCCGCACGCTCACCACCTCATCAAATTCGGCGGCGGGCCGTTCCACACGCACCCGACCGTCTGTAACGACCACCACCAGCGGATGATCCACCGCCAACGTCACTCGCTCAGCGCGTTCAAACACGTCGAAGGAACCAGCAAACCCTGCCGCGTCGGCTGCTCCGCCCAGGTGCCGCCCGGTCTGGATTTCATCAGGCTCAGCCACGTCACTCGCCGGGGCGCACAACCGCGCCCGCAGCAGCTTGAAGTCAGGCACCGCGGGTTCCCACGCGACGAGCCCCGCGCACACCCGACGAGGGGCGAGGCGCGGCGAAGCAAGTTCACCGGGGTCAGTGATCCGCAACAACTCATCGACGTCGATGTGTTTTTCGGTGAGGCCCGCGCGCAGCACATTGTCTGAGGCTGCCATCACCTCTACGGCAAGGCCGCTGAGGTAGGCGTGCAGTTGACGCGCACCGAGGTAGATAGCTTCGCCCGGTTGTAGCCGCACCAGATGCAGCAGCAATGACACCAGCACCCCCGGGTCGCCGGGATATGCAGCAGTCAGATCGCGCAGGGCGGCGAGGCGGTGCGCGTCGATCCACGCACCGTCACCAGCGGTGACTGCCGCGCGAATCGTGTGGACCGCTGCGGTCACTTCATCGCCGCCGTGCAGCGCCCAGGTCAGAAAGTCAGCGCGGGCGGCCTCGGGTACGCCCGTGCAGCGCGCCACCGCTTCCGCGAGTGCGTCACGACCAGCACCGGCGGGTGCAGCGGTAGCGATCGCCCGCAGGTCGGCGCGCGCTTCACTGAGGTCCCGGAAACCACTCAGCGCAGACACCTCGCTGAGAGCGACAAGCAACTCTGGCTTGTGATTGGGGTCAACGTAGTTACGTTCGCGCGCATCACGCGGCACACCGAGCGCTTCTTCACATTCGAATCCGGCAATAGCCTGCGTGCGGTCGGGGTGCACCTGCAAGGAGAGCGGCCCACCGATGGCCAGGATCTTCAGCAGGAATGGCAACTGACCGCCGTTGACGCCGTAGCGATCCGGGTCTTCAGCGATGAGATCGATGAGCGTGCGATGGGTCGGTGATGCTTTGGCCACGGTTGCTGGCGCACCGGGGTGTGCACCCAACCAGAGTTCTGCTTGCGGCTCGCCGTTGGGCGCGGTGCCGAGCAGTTCGGGCAGCGCGTCTCGGGAACCCCAGGCGTAGGCGCGGGGTGCGTTCTCAATGAGGATCAGCATAAGTGTGATGGTGTCGCGGTCAAGCGGCAGGTGATCCACCGCGGAACGGCGGGCAGGTCGCCATGAACTACCATACCCACTATGGCAAGAAGCAAGACCCGGTTGGGCGTAAGCGCATTTGCAATCGTGGTCTTTGTGTTCCTGCTGGCGGGCAACGCGGTGCGATATCTGGTGGGTCTGCCGGCATTTTTCGCGCTGAGCGCGGTCGTGGTGATCGCCAGCATCGTCGTGTTCCTTCGCCTGAAGCCGGAGCGATTTCGCTGGTACCGCTTGCCTGCACCGATCTATTGGTTTCTGACCCTTGCGACGCTGTCGATCGCGTGGTCGGCATATCGCTTCGAATCGGTGTTGGGGGTGACACTGCAGTGGGCAACGACGGTTGTCGCTGTGGTACTGGCGTTCGTATTGAGCTGGCACGAGTTGCTGCGCACTTTCGCGACCGCCTTGCGCTACGTGATCGGGCTGTCGCTGCTCTTTGAGCTGTGGGTGGCACTCGTCGCGCGCGAACCGGTCATGGCGTGGTGGATGGAGCAACCGGCAGGCGAGCCGCTCAACATTCTGTTTTGGAGTCGCGACCTGCTGTTTGCTGGGGGGCCCATTCAGGGGTTGCTCGGTAATTCAGTGCTGCTGGGTTTCGCCGCACTGTTAGGCCTGATCGTGTTTGCCATTCAGCTGCGGGCAGGTTTGGTGCGGCGCGGCTTTGGTTGGTTTTGGGTGGCGGTGAGCGTGCTGACGCTGCTGCTGACACGCAGTGCGACGGTGTGGGTGGCGCTTATCGCGGTGCTGCTGGCACTGGGTCTTGCGCTGTGGGCGCGGCGCCTGAGGCCCGAGCACCGCATGCCGGTGTACTACACGGGCGCAGGTGCACTCGTGGTCGCGCTGCTGGTGACCGTGTTCGCCCGCGATTGGCTGTTTGGATTGCTGGGTAAGAGCGGCGACCTCACCGGCCGCGCAGACACCTGGGCGAAGGTGTGGCAGCTTATCGAGCAGCACCCGTGGTTCGGTTGGGGCTGGGTGAGTTATTGGCCAACCTGGGTGAAGCCCTTTGATGGGCTCGATACCAAGGCTGGTATCCCGGTGATGAGCGCACACAATGCGTGGATCGATGTGTGGCTGCAACTCGGCGTGGTGGGAGTGCTGGTCTTCGCACCAATCGTGGCACTGACGCTGCTGCGGGTGTGGTTTCGCGCGGTGGATCAGCCCCGGCGCGGGCCGGGGCCAGCACTGCCCTACGCAACCAGCGCGCTCTGGCCGTGGCTGGTGATGGTGGCGTTGCTCGTGCAATCAATCACCGAGAGTCGCCTGCTGATCGAGAGTGGCTGGTTACTGCTGATCATCTTCGCAGTGAAGTCGCGCTTCGATTTCGAGGTGCCTTCGCGCGAGTCGGAAGAGCGGAAGGTGCCCTGGCGCCAGGTGCCGATTCCCCGCGCCTCACCGACCCAGAACACGAAGAAGATCGCATGAACCTCACCACTGAACAACTGGAAGAGTTGCGCGCCTTCGCACGCATCGAGCGTGACGCAATTCTCGAGCACGAAGGGCGCAACGGCGAAGACCCGCTCACAACGCTGATCGGCATCCCCAGCGTCGACGAGTTCGTGGTGCGAGAGCTCGAGAACGAGCTGTTGGAGGAGCGTGGGCAACTCGCGGAGTTCGCGCTGGCGCGACTCGCGGGCCGCGGCACCGCACCCGACGCGGCAGAGCATCGAGCGAATGCCGATGCGGCGGAGTTCGCGCTGCTGCGAGAGATCGCCGAGGAATGCCCCGAGCTGACCGTGGCCGTGTGGACCGTAGCCGGGCGCCTGCAGGGGCTGCCCGGGTAGGTGCCGGCGAGCCGGTTTCAGCCGCGGTACCCCTGGGGATTCGCGGACTGCCACGCCCACGCATCGCGACAGGCGTCCGCAAAGCTGCGCGTGGTACGCCACCCCAATTCGGCGAGGGCCAGCGAGGGGTCAGCGACCACGGTCGCGAGGTCCCCCGCACGCCGCGGTTCGATGGCGTAAGGTACCGGCTGGCCAGAAGCCTCCTCAAAGGTGCGCACAGCTTCGAGCACACTGGTACCGATGCCTGAGCCGAGGTTGTAAGCCCGTACCCCCTGCGCGGCGTGCGTGAGCGCGGCCACGTGCCCCTCTGCAAGATCCATAACGTGGATATAGTCGCGCACGCCGGTGCCATCAACGGTGTCGTAGTCATCGCCAAACACCGCGAGTCGTTCGCGCCGCCCGACCGCAACCTGCGCAACATAGGGCATGAGGTTATTGGGGGTACCGCTGGGGTCTTCGCCAATGCGGCCGGAGGGGTGTGCGCCGACGGGGTTAAAGTAGCGCAGATTCACGGCGGCAAGTTCAGGCCAGGCTGTCGCAGCGTCGCGAATGATCTGCTCGTTCATCGCCTTTGTCCACCCGTAGGGGTTGGTGAGGGCGACCCCAACCGGGTGGTCTTCCGCGATCAACGGGGTCTGTGGGTCGCCGTACACGGTGGCCGACGAGCTGAATACGAGCCGTGTGACGTCACGTTCGCGCATGAGGTCAAGCAGCACCAGGGTCGAGTCGAGGTTCACCCGGTAGTAGCGGGTGGGCTGCGCAACCGATTCACCCACGGCTTTCAGACCTGCGAAGTGGATCACGGCATCGAACTCGATGCCGTCAAGCCCGGCACGGGTCGCCACCGGGTCGGTGAGATCGGCCTTAACGAAGGTGATCGGTTGACCGGTCAGTGCCTCGACGCGGCGCAGCGACTCGCGACTGCTGTTGGAAAGGTCATCAAGCACCACAACTTCGTGGCCCTGTTCGAGGAGCACGAGTGCGGTGTGGCTGCCGATGTACCCGGCACCGCCGGTGAGCAGAACGCGCATGGTCACCATGCTATCGGGGCATTCGTCTCACCTGTGTGTTGGCTATGTCAGAGGGCAGTGAGCGCCTCCGCCTGCGCGCGCTTCACCCGGCCACTACTCGAATGCAGCAACACGAAGAGGCCCATCAGCATCATCACAAACGCCACACACCCGAGCAACCAAACGGTCATGGGTTGCAGGGGCATGCTCCACCACCACTCGATGTCGGCGTTAAGGTTGAACGACGAATCTCCCAACCCCGTGATATATCTCCGCATGTTGTTGTGCAGCGAGAGCGCATAGGCCAACGCAACCCCGGCGAAGATCACGCCCGTTTGGATCCTGTTGAGCCCGAGGGTGTCGCTGGTGAAGCCCATCAGGACCACGCCGACACAGATCACCACGAGCGGGAGCAGGTACCGGGGCTGCACCTGGTCACCGACGCGTGCGTACAGACCATACAGCACATAGAGGGGAACCGCGATGAGCGCGAGCACCGTCAGCGAAATGGCGATTCCCTTGCGCCAATACGTCACCGAGAGCCCCCAGAGCACGACGGCGAACAGCAACCCGATCATCACCACCCACACCGAGTTGGGCACCGGCGTATCGAGCCATCCGAGCGCCCAGGTGCCGGTGCCACCCGTCCACAGCCACGGAAGGTCGAGGAAATTGGCCAGCACCGTGCCCCAC
>CAZTBS010000015.1:0-45666 GCA_964612125.1 uncultured Leucobacter sp.
CCTTGATCGCGCTGCACGCTCAGCGCTCACCGCTCACGCTTCGAGTCGCCAGTTCACTGGCGGCGCACCCTGGGCAGCAAGCGCGGCATTTACTCGACTAAACGGTCGCGAGCCAAAGAAGCCACGCGATGCGGAAAGCGGCGACGGATGCGCACTCTCAATGCGCGGTACCCCGTCGAGGAGGGGAGCAACACGTTTTGCGTCACTCCCCCACAACACCGCAACCAGAGGGGTACCACGCGCGACCACCGCGCGGATCGCACACTCGGTCACCGCTTCCCAGCCTCGTCCACGATGCGACCCAGACGAGCCTGCACGCACTGTCAGTACGCGATTCAGCAACAGCACCCCCTGCGCCGACCATGGGCTGAGGTCGCCATGACTGGCTGGCCGAATCCCCAAGTCATCGTGGAGCTCGCGATAGATGTTCGCGAGACTTCGCGGGATCGGTCGCACCTCCGGCGCCGTGGCAAACGCCAGTCCGATTGCGTGCCCGGGCGTGGGATACGGGTCTTGCCCGACAATCAACACACGTACATCGCGGAGCGCGTGGCTAAAGGCCGCAAAGATGCGATCCTTGGGGGGCAGCACCTGCATGCCACCGGCTTCCTCGCGCACCAAAAACTCGGCAATCTGCACCAGGTCATCGCGAACGGGCTCGAGAGCCGCAGCCCAGTCTGCAGCGATCTTGTTCTCACCCACGAGCTCGAGCGGTGCCGGAGTCGGAGTCACCGAGATCCCGCAGCTGGCGTGGCTGCCGCGCGATCGCGCACCACCAACTCACCCCGATGCGTGTGGAACACGCTGGACTGTGCAACAGGTCGCAATACGATGAGATCTTGATTGACGTGCGGGGGTTGCTCAAACGCACCCACGAGCACGTCGGCGACTTCAGCTGCAGTCAGCGGCAGCACATCGTCATAGACGCGCTGCGCGGCTGCAGCGTCTCCGCGCAAACGATTCAGCGTGAATTCCTCAGTGTGCACGAGACCGGGGGCGAGTTCCATGACCCGAATGGGCTCACCAGCGAGCTCCAGACGCAATACCTCCGTCACCGCACGTGCAGCGTACTTTGCCGCGTTATAGCCACCTCCGCCAGGGTAGGCGGCATGGGCAGCGGTCGACGTGACGTTGAGAATCGACGCCCAGCCTGCGGTGCGGGCAGCATGTCGAAGCACCGGCAGCAATGCTGCGGTCACGGTGCGCAGACCGATCACGTTCACTTCGAACATCTGCCGCCAGTCTTCATTACTGGCGTATTCCACAGCTTCGACGCCAAGAGCACCACCGGCATTATTCACCAGGGCGTCTGCGCCTCCCGTTGCAGCAACTTCTTCTGCCATGCGGGCAACCTGTGCTTCGTCGGTGACGTCACACACAATTGGGTACGCGCCGGTGTGTGAGGCAAGCTCGGCGAGACGGTCCTCCCGCCGAGCCACCGCAACTGCCTGCCATCCGAGATCAGTAAACTTGCGCACTGCAGCAGCACCGATTCCTGAACTTGCACCGGTAACGACTACTCGTTTAATTGGCTGCAACACTGCCTCCGCAACTGTTTCGTGTCAGCGAGTCTATGCTGGCACGGCGGGTGGATCGACCCGATCCGCGAATTACGCGAGCGCCTTCGCCTTGAGCGCAGCGAATTCCTCGGGCGTGATCGCTCCGGCATCGAGCAGTCGCTTCGCCTCGGCGATCTCCGCTGCCGCACCACCCGCAACCTGGCGAATGTACTCTTCCTGTGCATTCTGCATCTGCTGCACCTGCGCTTCGGCACGCTCACCCATGCCGCGCCCACGCGCAATCAGGTAGACGATGGCGGTGATGAAGGGCAGGAAGATCAGGAAGATGAACCAGAGTGCCTTCGCAAAGCCACCCAACTTCCGATCACGGAACAGGTCGGCAATGATCGAGAACAGTGCCATCAGATATGCGACGAATACGAAGATCGTGATGAACCACCAGATCATGTCCCAAATTGCCGTCCAAAACGTCATCGTGTCCACTCCTCAATTAGTGTGTTCTCCCACGTGCGGGGGCTGCAGAATCTGCGGGCTCAGTCTAGTGCGCAACGACGCTCGCGCACAGCACTCTCACCCTTCTGGTGTACGCAGCTCACCCTCACGCCACAGTATGACTCCGCGTGTCACCTCTGCTTGCTCTGTGGCGGATGAATTCCTACGCTAACTAGAGATTGCCGAGCCCGGCACCCGCCCTCCCCAGCACAGCTGTCCCCCCAAGGAGCCTGACATGAGCGCACAGAATTGGCATTTCGAGACGAAGCAGGTGCACTCGGGCGCCCAGCCTGACCCCACCACTAATGCGCGTGCGGTACCGATCTACCAGACCACTTCGTACGTCTTCGATAGCGCCGAGCACGCAAAGAACCTGTTCGCCCTGACTGAGTTCGGCAACATTTACACCCGCATCATGAACCCCACACAAGCGGTGGTGGAGGAGCGTCTGGCCGCGCTCGAAGGCGGCACAGGGGCACTCCTGCTCGCGAGTGGCCAAGCGGCGGCGACGTTCGCCATTCTGAACATCGCCGAGTCGGGCGACCATATTGTGTCCTCTAGCTCCATCTACGGCGGTACCTACAACCTCTTCAAATACACCCTGGCAAAGCTCGGCATCGAGGTCACTTTCGTCGAGAACCAGGATGATGCTGCGGAGTGGCAGCGTGCTGTGCGTCCGAACACGAAGGCGTTCTTCGCTGAGACCATCGGCAATCCGCGAGTCAATGTGCTCGACATCCGTCTCGTCGCAGACGTTGCCCACGAGAACCACGTGCCGCTGATTGTTGACAACACGATCGCCACTCCGTACCTGATCCGCCCGTTCGAGCACGGTGCTGACATCATCATCCACTCGGTGACCAAGTTCCTCGGCGGACATGGCACGACCCTCGGTGGCGCCATCATCGACGGGGGCAAGTTCGAGTGGTCGAAGAACGTCGAACGCTTCCCCGGCCTCACTGAACCAGACCCCTCGTACCACGGCGCAAGCTACACGGCAGCGGTCGGAGATGCAGCGGCATACATCATCAAGGCCCGCGTCCAACTGCTGCGCGACCTGGGTTCGGCGATTGCGCCGCATAGTGCCTGGCTGCTGCTGCAGGGCATCGAGACCCTGTCGCTGCGCATAGAGCGCCACGTGCAGAACGCGCAGGAGCTGGCAGAGTGGCTCGAAAACCACGAAGATGTTGCCAACGTCTACTACGCGGGACTGCCGTCAAGCCCTTGGTATGCAGCTGCAAACTCCTATGCACCGAAGGGTGTCGGCGCGGTGCTGTCCTTCGAACTCAAGGGTGGCGTTGACGCAGGCAAGGCACTCGTCGAGGGGGTTGAGCTCTTCAGCCACCTCGCCAACATCGGCGATGTGCGGAGTCTCATCATTCACCCGGCGTCAACCACGCATTCGCAGCTCACGCCCGAGCAGCAGCTGACCGCAGGGGTGACCCCAGGTCTGGTGCGCCTCTCAGTGGGCATCGAGAATGTTGAGGATCTGAAGGCGGATCTCGAGCGTGGTTTTGCCGCCGCTCGTGCGGTTGTTGCCGCTGCGCGCGCTGAAGCATAGTCGCGATATCGTCAGGCGGGCACCCTTTCTCTGCGGGGAAAAGGCGCCCGCTTTGGCGTAGCAGTGCCTCGCTCCTCCGGTGCGGCGGGCAGAATAGGGAGTTATGGACTGGCAGACACCCGAAGATTCGTTTCCGACGGATTTCATCACCGATGCTCAGCTGCGCGCCCTCATCGGGCGCCCACCGATCAGCGGTGGGTGGCGTGACGGTGACCCGGTGGGTGAGCGTCGTTTTTTGTCGATTGGTGCGTTTACGACCGAAACTGGCGCAGAATTGCCGCATGTGCGCTTCGCCTACGAGTCTTTCGGCGAGCTCAATACAGCGGGTGACAATGCCATTTTGGTGTTTCACGCACTCACCGGCGACAGTCACTTAGTCGGACCCGCTGGGCCTGGGCACCCCACCGATGGCTGGTGGTCAGAAATTGTGGGTCCCGGCAAGGCGCTCGACACCGAAAAATACTTCGTCGTCGCACCCAATGTGTTGGGTGGCTGTCAGGGCACCACAGGCCCGGCCAGTCTTGATCCTCAAGGCCATGAGTGGGGCAGCAGATTTCCCTACCTCACGATCCGAGATCAGGTCCGGGCAACCGCGGCGTTTGCGGATGCGCTCGGTATTGCGAAGTTCCACACCGTAATTGGCGGATCCATGGGCGGGATGCACGCCCTGGAATGGGAGCTGTGTCACCCCGGCCGCACTGAACGTCTGGCGGTTATCGCCGCTCCGCCGGTCACCACCGCAGACCAAATTGGGCTGAACCTCGTGCAGTTGGAAGCCATTCGCTCTGACCCCGCCTACCGAGACGGCAACTACTACGATGCCCCGGACGGCGTTGGCCCGCACCACGGACTCGCAACAGCGAGACGTCTCGCGCTGTTGAACTATCGCAGCCACACTGAACTCGATGAGCGATTCGGGCGAGCCTGGCAGTCCGCGGTCAGCCCGCTTGGCGGTGGGGGTCGCTTCGCGGTGGAATCGTACCTGGATTTTCACGGGAACAAGTTCACGCGTCGCTTCGATGCAAACAGCTATGTCACGCTGGTGCAGGCCATGAACTCGCATGACGTGGGTCGCGGGCGCGGCGGAGTCGAGGAGGCGCTCAGCCAGCTCACCATCCCCACCCTCGTGCTCGGCATTCCCAGCGATCGTCTCTTCACCCTCGCCGGGCAAGATCGAATTGCCATGCACGCCCCGGGGAGCCTCGATGGCCGGCAGGCCACACGTCTCGATTCACCGTTTGGGCACGACGCCTTTCTCATCGAACACGAGATGGTGGGTGCACAGCTCGCTCGTTTGCTGGCAGTCTGACAGTTCGTTCGCTACACCCGCGCGGGCCTAGGCGAATCGCTGGCGCCGAGTCGCGTCGTGCACCTCACCAACCAGTTCCTCAATCACATCTTCGAGAAACAGGATTCCGAGCTCCGCACCCGAGGAATCAAGCACGCGAGCCAGATGTACACCTTTGCCCTGCATGCGCGCGAGTGCATCCTCAAGATCGAGTTCTGCGTGCACGGTGAGCATGTCACGAATTCGCTTGGGAGGGATTGCCTCGGAGATCCGCTCCTCACCGAGTCGCAGCAGATCCTTGATGTGCACGTAGCCGACAAATTCGCCCTGTTCATCGGCCATCGGGTAGCGCGAGAACCCGTGCCGAGCGACTGCCGCTTCGACGTCTTCGGGCGTTGCACCCTGAGGTAACACCACCAGGCGGTCTCTCGGGACAACAAGGTCGCGCGCTTGTTTTCCGGTGAATTCGAATGCCGCAGTGAGCGCACCAGTGCGGTCTTCGAGCACGCCCTCACGAGTGGAGTGGCTGACAATATTTGCCACTTCCTCCAAGGTGTACGTGCTCGTGGTTTCCGACTTCGGTTCGACCCGGAACAAGCGCAACACGCCATTGGCAATCGCGTTCAGACCCGAAATCACGAAGCCGAAAACCTTGGAGACCGCGACAAGGGGCGGGGCGAGCAGCAGCACTGCTTGATCCGGCATGGAGAACGCAGCGTTCTTCGGTACCATCTCGCCAAAGACCACGTGGAGATAGGTCACCACCACCAGCGCGATGACGAAGGCAGTGATGCTGACTGCTTCTGCAGAAAGTCCTGTCCACCCCAGCGGCCCTTCCAGCAAATGGTGGATCGCGGGTTCCGAAACATTCAGAATCAGCAGCGAACACACGGTGATTCCGAGTTGGCTCGTCGCGAGCATCAGTGTGGCATGCTCCATCGCCCACAGCGCCGTCTTTGCGCGCTTTGACCCCGCCTCCGCTTTCGGCTCAATCTGCGAACGGCGCGCCGAGATCACTGCAAACTCTGCCCCCACGAAGAACGCGTTACCAGCGAGCAGCACTACCAGCCAGAAAATGCCCCACCACTCACTCATCGCTGGCCCCCGGTCTCAGAATGCTCGTCGGAGTCGGACACCGTATCACCGGTCACAACCTGTGGCGGACCCAGGTAGCGCAGTCGAGAGATTCGCCGACCTTCCATGCGTTCAACGCGGAGGCGCGCACCATCATCGAGTGTGACCTCGTCACCCGCTTCAGGAATTCTGCCCAACTGCATCAGCACAAAGCCAGCCGCGGTGTCGTAGTCGTCACCCTCAGGGATCTCGATACCGGTCTGCTCCTGCACTTCATCGGGTCGCAGATCTGCCGGAAAGGTCATCTCTGCCGCCGTGCCGACCACGCCAGCACGGGCGCGATCGTGCTCATCAGCAACTTCACCCACGAGCTCTTCAACAAGATCTTCCAGCGTGACGATGCCTGCTGTGCCGCCGTACTCGTCGACCACAATGGCCAGTTGGAAGCCACGGGTGCGGAGCTCCTCAAGGAGCTGATCGAGCCGCATGGTCTCGGGTACCCGCACAGCCTCTTCCACCAGGGCGGCCACCGGCACCTCAGCGCGCTTCACTCGCGGCACACCCACCGCTTGTTTGACATGCACGACACCGACGACATCATCACGGTCTTCACCGATGACCGGAAAGCGCGAGAACCCCGTGCGCCCAGAGATCTCAAGCACCTCTTGAGCTGGATCCAGACGGTGCAGACTTTCCACTCTGGTGCGAGGTGTCATCACATCGGCCGCAGTCAGCTCGGAGAATCGCAGCGTCCGGTCGAGCAACGTTGCGGTGTCGGCTTCGAGTAAACCGGCACTCGCGGAATGGCGCACGAGCGATGACAGTTCTTCCGCGGTGCGAGCCCCGGAGAGCTCTTCTTTCGGTTCGATTCCGATAGCTCGCAGCAGCCCGTTGGCGCTGCCATTCAGCAGCAGAACTGCCGGCTTAAATGTCGCAGTGAAGGCGCCCTGCGCCGGCATCACCAATTTTGCGGTCTGCAGCGGGCGCGCCAACGCGAAGTTCTTCGGCACCAGCTCACCGACCACCATGGAGAGCAGTGTGGCAATTAAGATCGCAATCGGCGCGCTAATGGCACGGCGAAGATCCTCTGGCACTCCGATCGCACCGAGCGGCTCAGCAAGGAATCCACTCAGCGCAGGTTCGAGTGTGTACCCAGCGAGCAGCGTGGTGAGCGTGATTCCGAGCTGCGCACTCGAGAGATGCGTAGAAGTGATCCGCAGACCAGCGATGACACGATCCAGGCCACTTTCACCTGCGTCACGACGCCGCTCGAGCTCCTGTCGATCGAGGCCAACCAGTGAGAACTCAGCGGCGACAAAAATACCTGTGCCGAATGTCAGCACCACTCCGATCGCGAGCAACCACCACTCGTTCATCGGCGCACCCGAACAAGCTGCCGCGCCGAAACGCGGCCGGTACTCGGAGGGTCGGTCGGTCTTCGCGAGGGTGCATCCATGATTGCGATCACTCTAGCAGCGCGATCGCAGTGGCCCCAGAAAAACGAGGCCAACATTCGCGTGGAGAGGCCGCTTGATGCACTCGGGGTGAACGGAAACGAAGTAGGCTTATGAGGTGTGCGCATGCAATGGCTGCATGCGCCTGTGCGGGCGATCCGCGTGGGTGATCACTATGAGAGGACATCGCTGTGGCTGAGCGGACAGAGGTCTCTGGCAACGGAGGCTCCGCAGGAGATTTCGGCGCCAACGCATGGTTGGTTGACGAGATGTACAAGCAGTATTCGATCGACAAGAACCTTGTGGATCGCTCCTGGTGGCCGGTGCTCGAAGCGTATGCCGGGTCCTCCGCGGAAACCGTCACCGACAGTGCGCCAGTGGTGAACGCCCCTGTCGAGTCTGTGTCGCCGGCCCCCGAGGCGAGCACCGCCGGAGTGACGGGAACCGTGCAGCCGGCTCGCACCACCAATGTGGCCCCCCGTTCAACACCGATTCCGGCCGATGCGCCGCGCACCGCACCGGTGACTGGCACGATTACGGTCCAACCCGAAGCGGATGACGTCACTCCGCTCAAGGGGATGGCGCGCACGCTGTCCAAGAACATGGATCAGAGCTTGCTCGTTCCCACTGCGACAAGCGTGCGGACGATTCCGGCGAAGCTGATGATCGACAACCGCATTGTGATTAACAATCACCTGCGTCGCAGCCGCGGTGGCAAGGTTTCATTCACTCACATCATCGGATGGGCGCTCATCCAGACACTGAAGGCTTTCCCCAGCCAAAACGTGTTCTACCAGGAGGTTGATGGCAAGCCTTCGATCGTTGCGCCAGCGCATATTGGACTCGGCATCGCGATTGATGTGCCCAAGCCTGACGGAACTCGTGCCCTACTCGTGCCCTCGATTAAGCGGGCCGAAACGCTCGATTTCAACGAATTCCTGGCAGCCTACGAAGACCTCGTGAAGCGGGCACGCGACGGCAAGCTCGCGGCAACCGACTTCCAGGGCACCACCATTTCGCTGACAAACCCCGGCGGTATCGGCACGGTGCACTCGATTCCCCGCCTCATGCAGGGCCAGGGCTCTATCATCGGCGCGGGAGCGCTCGAATACCCAGCGCAGTTCCAAGGTGCCGCGGAAGAGACGCTCATCAACCTCGGCATCTCGAAGACCATTACTCTCACCAGCACCTACGATCACCGTGTCATTCAAGGTGCGGGCTCCGGCGAGTTCTTGAAGCAGGTGCACGAGAGACTCATCGGAGGCCACGGCTTCTACGAGGAGATTTTCGCCGCGCTGCGGATCCCGTATAAGCCGGTGCAGTGGGCCAGCGACATCCATGTTGATGTCTCGGGTCAGATCGACAAGTCAGCCCGCGTGCAAGAGCTCATCAATGCGTACCGTGTGCGCGGTCACCTGATGGCCGATATTGATCCGCTTGAGTATGTGCAGCGCACTCACCCGGATCTCGAGATCGAGAGCCACGGGCTCACCTTCTGGGATCTCGATCGTGAATTCGTGACTGGCGGCATCGGTGGACAGCGCCGGATGCCCCTCCGCGATATTCTCGGTGTGCTTCGTGACTCGTACTGCCGCAAGATCGGCGTCGAGTACATGCACATTCAAGATCCCGAGCAGCGCGCATGGATCCGTGAGCAGCTTGAGGTGCCCTATGCAAAGCCCGGGCACGACGAGCAAATGCGCATTCTCGAAAAGCTGAATGAGGCAGAAGCGTTCGAAACCTTCCTGCAGACGAAGTACGTCGGGCAGAAGCGTTTCAGCCTTGAGGGCGGCGAATCGGTCATCCCTCTGCTCGATGCCATGCTCATCGACGCCGCAGAAGACGGTGTCGACAGCGTCGATATTGGCATGGCGCACCGTGGGCGTCTGAACGTGCTCAGTAACATCGCAGGCAAGACCTACGGCCAAATCTTCCGCGAGTTCGAAGGTACCCAGTCTGCAAAGGGCGGCTCGGGCGATGTGAAGTACCACCTGGGCACCTCAGGGGTGTTCACCGCTCCGAACGGCACACAGGTGCCGGTGCACCTGGCCGCAAACCCCTCGCACCTTGAGACCGTGAACGGCGTCCTCGAGGGAATCGTGCGGGCAAAGCAAGACCTGAAGCCCATCGGATCCTTCACCACACTGCCCATCCTCATCCACGGCGATGCCGCGATGGCTGGTCAGGGTGTGGTCTATGAAACCTTGCAGATGTCGCAGCTGCGCGGTTACCGCACGGGCGGCACGATCCACGTCATTATTAACAACCAGGTAGGTTTCACCACACTGCCACAGGATTCACGATCAGCGGTGTACTCGAGCGACGTGGGCAAGGTGGTGCAGGCGCCCATCTTCCATGTCAACGGTGACGACCCCGAATCCGTGGTGCGTGTGGCGCGGCTCGCCTACGAATACCGGCAACGCTTCCATCGCGACGCCATCATCGATCTCGTGTGCTACCGCCGCCGTGGTCACAACGAGGGAGACGATCCTTCGATGACCCAGCCGCTGATGTACGACCTGATCGAAGCGAAGCGATCCACCCGTAAGCTCTACACGGAAAGCCTGGTGGGCCGCGGCGATATCACCGAGGAAGAGTACGAGCGCGCAAAGGAAGACTTCCAGCATCGTCTCGAGCAGGCGTTCATGGAGACCCACGCCGCGCAAACTGGCGCGATCCCGATCATTGATCAGAGCGGCATCACGAACCCGGTCACCGCTGAGATTCCGGTGATCCGCGCCATTGATACCGCGGTGGATCGCAGCGTCATTGAACGCATCGGTGACGCGCACGCGAACCCTCCTGCAGGGTTCACCGTGCATCAGAAGCTGCGCCAGTTGCTGAATAAGCGTGTCGAAATGAGCCAGCAAGGCGGCATCGACTGGGGTTTTGGCGAGCTCCTCGCCCTGGGCTCTCTGCTCATGGAGGGCACCGCCGTGCGCTTCGCCGGGCAGGATGCTCGGCGCGGCACCTTCGCGCAACGTCACGCGGTGTTCCACGATCGCGCAAACGGCCAAGAATGGCTGCCGCTGCTCAACCTCTCTGAGGATCAAGCACGGTTCTGGATCTACGATTCCTTCTTGTCCGAGTATGCGGCGCTCGCCTACGAGTACGGGTATTCGCTGCAGCGTGAAGATGCCCTGGTGCTGTGGGAAGCGCAGTTCGGTGATTTCGCCAACGGTGCGCAGAGCGTGATCGACGAGTACATCGCCGCAGCCGAGCAAAAGTGGGGTCAGCAGTCGTCCGTGGTGATGCTGCTCCCCCACGGCTACGAAGGTCAGGGCCCCGATCATTCATCGGCGCGCATCGAGCGCTACTTGCAGCTGTGCGCGGAAGACAACATGATCGTTGCGCGTCCCTCGACACCGGCGAACTACTTCCACCTGCTGCGGCGTCAGGCGTATGCCCGCCCGCGCAAGCCCTTGATCGTCTTCACGCCGAAGTCGATGCTTCGCCTGCGCGGCGCGACCTCCAGTGTGGAGGATTTCACCTCGGGCACGTTCCAGCCGGTAATCGATGACCCGCAGGCCGCTGCCGTCGCGGTGGAGCGCGTGATTCTCACCTCCGGCAAGGTCTACTACGATCTGCGGGCCGCGCTGGACAAGCAGCCAGATCCACGTGTGGCTCTTGTGCGCGTTGAGCAGTACTACCCGATGCCGATCGCCGAGCTCAGCGAGGTGCTGGGGCAGCAACGCTACGCCGGCGCAGAGCTCGTGTGGGTGCAGGATGAGCCTGAGAACCAGGGAGCCTGGCCGTTCATCTCGCTCGCCCTCGCCAAGCAGCTCGCGAATAACCTGATCCGCGTGGTCTCACGGCCAGCCTCGGCTGCGCCGTCCACCGGCTCGGCCAAGGTGCACGCCGTAGAGCAGGAAAGCCTGATCAGCCGGGCCCTGCACTTCGGAGCGGCCTGAGTCGGGAAGGATCCACCATCTCTGGCCAGCAACCGCTGCTGAGCAGCGCTGATCTCCACGCAGAAGGCGAACTCCCCGGGCATCAGGTCCGGGGAATCGCCGAGCGCATCGCGTCTGCAATCTCTCTGGGAATGCTGCGCGTAGGCGAACGCCTGCCACCGGAGGCCGAGCTCGCGAGCCAGTTCGGGATCGCTGTCGCCACGCTCCGAAAGGCGCTCGCCCAGCTGCGCGCACAAGGGGTCGTGGAGACTCGGCGAGGCCGAAACGGCGGCACGTTCGTGGTGCAGGCTCCGTTCCCATCTGTCGAAACGCTGGTCGCGGCCCTCGGACGCATTCGTGTGGTGCAGCTGCGTGATTTCGCTGACGAACACGGTGCCATCGCGGGCATGGCAGCGCGACTGGCCGCTGAGCGCGTTCCCTCGGCGCAGCGCACAAGGCTTGCGGAACTCGCATTCCGCGCACGTGAGGCTCGCGGCGTGCAGGAGCTGTCGCTCGCCGACAATCGCTTCCACGTGGAAATCGCGGTGCTGAGCCAGTCTCAGCGTTTGTTGACAGCAGAGCAGCGCCTGCAAGCTGAGATTGGACCACTGCTGTGGTGCAAGGAGACTTCACAGGCGTCTCCCCAGGAAGCCTTCAATGAGCATCTCGCCCTGATCATGGCCATCGAACAGGGCCATCCTGCTGAGGCGCAACGCATCGCCGAGGAGCACGCCATGCACAATGTACGCAGCATCATTGAAGCGAAGCTGCGACTCCCCCAACACCATGCCGAGACACCGGCGGGAGGTGCCGCGTGAGTGCGAAAGCTGAACACACTGCGACCACAGACGCGAGTGTCGCCGAGGTTGTCGATGCCCTCACCGACTGGTTTGCACAGCGGTTTGACAGTCTCCGCGGGCTGTCATGTGATCTCATCTCGCTCCTGCGATTCGATGACCAGGGGCTGCTTGATCTTACCGAAACCAGCAGGCGTCGACTGAAGGGTGCCGCGGTACACTATCTCGCCGATCACCCTGTGATTGACGGGTGCGGACTCATCTTCGCCCACTCCGCGCTTGGCACCCCAAACGGGCATCTCGAGTGGTGGGTACGCGAAGACGAAACTCGGTTCGCGCGCTATTCTTTCGGCGTTGTGCCGGGAGCCGACCGCTACTACGACTACGAACAGCACGAGTGGTTCATCCGGGCCTTCAATGAAGGCGTGCCCGCGCTCGTAGGACCGTACATTGACTACCTCGGCGTTGAGGCGTACGTGTTGACCCTGACTGTGCCAGCGGAAGTCAATGGAGTTCGTGTGGGTGCAGTAGGCAACGACATTCAGGCGGAAGACCTCGAGTCAGAGTTACTGCCAATGTTGCAGCGCGCGGATCGAGAACTGGCACTTATCGGTCGCCATGGCAATGTGCTGCTGAGCAACACCTCGCGGTGGCTCCCGGGCGAACACTTCACCGCAGCCGCTACCGAGGGCGAGCGCATACAGCTTCTGCCAGGGTCTCGCGATGTGCAATTGGTTGTGATTTCAGCAGAAGGGCGCTGAGTCGTTCACGACCCAGCGCCCTTCTGCTTGCAGTCCACTACTTGCCGTGTGCGACAACGAGATCAGCGAACCGGTCTGCGACCTGCGACCATGCTGCACGCAGATGAGGTTCTGCGGTGCGCACTGAGTCGACCAGTTCTTCGGCGCGCATGCCGATCTTCCGCAGGTCTTCACCCTCCTCGTTCGCCCAGTCTTGCGCAGTGTCAGCAAGAGCTTCCGGGTGGAACTGCACACCCCACGCCCGCTCACCCACTCGGAATGCCTGATTCTGGCAGGCCCCGTTCGATGCAAGCAAGCTAGCGTTCTCCGGCAGAACGTCTGCCTCCAACCAGTGCCACTGCATCGCCGGTAATTCGGCACCGGCAAGACCACCAAACAGTGGATCTTGTGCGACGCCATCGTGGAATCGCACTCCATGCACGCCCACTTCCGGGCCCTGCGGCATCAGCCGAACGTGTCCTCCGGTGGCGGTGACCAACAGCTGAGCGCCGAGACAAATTCCCAGCGTTGGAGTGCCGGAAGCGACTCCCTCGGCAAGCAAACGCCGCGTCGCGGGCAGCCAGGGTGCCCGTTCGTCTTCGGTGGGTCCCATGGATCCACCCAGCACAATCAAACCGTCGTACCCGTGCAGAGATTCCGGCACGTCGACCCCGCTGTCTGGTCCCACCACCACTGTCTCCACTGCAGCCTCGCGCAGGCGCTCCCCCACGAGACCAAGTCCGGCATCACTCTGGTGTTCGACGACCAGCACACGCGCGCTGCTCATGCTGCGGGCTCCGCTTGTGCACGAGCGCGGGCACGATCCACCAGCCACTGGAAAATAGCGTGTTGACGCTCGTCGGTGTCGGCGTTATCTTCCGGATGCCACTGCACTGCGACCAGCTCCGCCGTCGGGTGCTCCAATGCTTCGACCACGCCGTCTGGCGCCCGACCGACCACCCGCAAACCCTCACCCACGCGGTCAATTGCCTGGTGATGGTAGGAGGAAACCGGTAGCTGGGTCACGCCCACCGCAGCGGCCAGCACGGAGTCAGGCTCAATGCTGACCTCGTGAATGCTGTTGCGGTGAATACTGTCGACAGCGACGTCTTGCACCATCGTGCCGCCGTGCTCGATGTTGCACAGCTGGAAGCCGCGGCAGATGGCGAGCACCGGAAGACCGAGCTCAATTGCCGCGGCGATCATGTCTGCCTCGAATTGATCCTGCGCAGCGAAGTCTGCGGGAGCAGTCGTTTCCAAGGGCTCTTGGCCGTACCTGCGCGGGTCGATATCGGCGCCACCGGGCACCAACAGCGCATGCATGCCACGCAGACGCTCCCGTGCGGGAGCGGGCCCCTCAGCAAAAAACGTGAGGGGCTCGCCGCCCGCCCGTATCACCGAGCGCAATATCGCCGCAGATACCGCGCTGCCATCAAAACGCAACCCGTGAATCTGATTCGACCACATTCCAGTCACGGCAATACGTGGGGTCGTCATGGTTAGAACTCTCCCTGCAGCGGGAACGGGAGCAGTGGCATCCACTTCTTCCACACCTGCTCGAGCGAGCCATCGGCAAGCACGGCCTCAAGCGCGGAATTGATCTCCTGGCGGAGCTCGTCATTCCCCGGCGCGACACCGATTCCCCAACGGTTCCTGGTCTCAACGTTGAACGCGACCACGAAATCGGGATCTTCCTCCGCGAGCGGAATCATCACCACATCGTCATCGACGAAGCCGTCGATAGCGCCCGAACGAGTTGCCTCGATCATTTCGCCGAACACATCGTCACTCGCGCCAAAGCTCACGAGTTCGACGTTCGGGAACGTCTCGGCGAGCTTCATGTTCGTGGAGTTTGCGATGGCGCCGATCTTGTAACCAGTAAGATCCTCGGGCGCACGCGCGGGATCGTCCGCACGCACAATGAGCGTCTCGTTGAAGACCGCATACGGGTGGGTGAAGTCAACCAGGGCGGCACGTTCGGCAGTCATGCCTTGACCGCACCACACGGCGTCTGCGTCACCGCGCCGCACTGCTGGGATCATGTCTTCCCAGGGCACCATCACCCATTCGATAGTGGCTCCAATGCGATCGAACACCAGCTTGGCTGCGTCGGGCTCGTAGCCATCGCGAGTCACACCGTCGGTGCTTTTCGCAAACAGCGGAAGCGCCTCGGAATCGATGCAGGCGAGTCGGATGGTGCGGGTCACGGAATTGCCTCCCAGTACTGATCGAATTCCCACTGCGTGATCTGACCGCAGTAGCGGGCCCACTCATCACGCTTGAGCTTGAGGTAGATGCTGGTGAGCTCCTCCGGCATGGCTGCCATCAGGTACTCGTCTGCCTCAAACGCCTCAATGGCTGAGCCCAGAGTGTTCGGCACCACGATATCGCTGATGACGGCGCTGGGTGCACCCGGATCGCCCGGATCCAGCTGCGACTCGAGACCGTGCTCGATCGCCGCAAGCAAGTAGAGGTGCGACAGGTAGGGGTTCACGCTGGCGTCGGGCAGGCGGTATTCCATGCGTCCGTTCGCTGAGATGCGGATCGCCACGCCGCGAGTGTCGAGGCCCCAGTCAGCACCCGACGGCGCGAACTGACCAGCATCCCAGAAGCGCTTGTAGGAGTTCACCGTGGATCCCATGACGAGCATGGAACCGGGGGTGTGTGCGAGCATGCCGCCAATCGCGTGACGCGCAGTCTCGGTGACGTGCAGCTCAACGCGACCGTCTTCAATCACATTCTCTTCGCCGCGCCACAGGCTGAGGTTGTGGTGGCACCCGTTGCCCATCTTGCCGTTTGAGGGCTTTGGCATAAAACTCGCCTGAATGCCGAGCTCGCGAGCCACCTGCTTGCACACCTGACGGTAGATCGTCATGCGCTGCGCGGTGAGCTCTGCGCGGTCGTACTCCCAGTTCAGTTCGAGCTGCCCGTCATCCTCGTAGTCGCCCTGGATCATGTTGAGCCCCAGTGCCTGCGAGTAGCTGATGACCTTCTTATAGACCGGGCGCATGCGCTCGAGGTTTTCCACCTGGTACGCGGGGCTCTGATCGTCCTTGGTGTTGACCTCCATGCCCGGGCCGGCCCAGGACATTTCGGGCTCGAGTCCTGAGCGCAGCTCAAGTCCCGTGCGCTCGGTGAAGCCGCGATGTGCTTCGCGGAACAGCGCGCGAGTGTCAAGCGGAATCAAACGTCCACCACCGGGCAGGTGTGGCGGGTCGTAGGCGGTGCAGAACATGCGACCGACCTCGGGATCCCACGGCAACACCTGGAACGTCTCCGGCTCCGGCAGACCCCAGAATTCGTGCGCGTCAACGCCGCCACCGATCAGCTCGCCTTCGCGGCTGGTCTGCAAATCGGTGAGCGCGGTGCGATGAAAGGCGATGCCCTTCTTCAGCATGCGCGCATAATGCTCAGCCGGAACGACCTTCGCAACCGTGCGGCCACCGACGGTGGGCAGCATGTAGTAGATGTACTTCACGCCAGATTCGGCGATCTTCTTACCCAGTGCGTCAAGCACCTCGGGTCGAAGATTGGCTTCCTGATGACGCGCAAACGCGGTGTCATCATCCAGAAGCTCACGCAGGGCTGCGCCGAAACGGCCGCCGGTGCTCAAATCGGTCATCATTTCCTCTCGTTGACAACGATGTCGGTAATTATGGTTCTGTGGATCGCGTGAGTTAGCGCACGTCGAAGGTGATGGGCAGACGCACCGGTCCGTGGTTTCCGGAGTCCGGCAGCCACTCATCCCCGCCGGGGCAAGAGATGTTGGTAAACGCCTGGGCCAGCAGGGGCAAAGCGACGCTCATGTCGGCGCGGGCAATGTAGTGGCCGAGGCAGTGATGCACCCCGCCGCCGAAGGTGTGATGTGGCTGACGATCCTCTGCAAGGATGTCAATTTCAGGGTCCGGGTACGCCTGCGGATCAGTGCCGCTCGACATCGTGAACAGGTGCACTGTGGTGCCCTTCGCGATCTGCAGACCCTGGAACTCGAAGTCCTCATTTGCTTCGCGCGTCACCCAGCGGGTGGTCGGGTTCACACGCAGAGCTTCTTCGAGAGCTGGCTTCGCCAACTCTTGCGGACGCTGTGCGAGTAGCTCCCACTGATCGGGGTTCCGCATGAATGTCTGCAAGACCAGTCCGATCTGGTTGCGGGTGGTATCCATGCCGCCGAACAGCATCAGCACGAGTGCGTTGCGGAGTTCGGCGTCGGTGAGCTTGTCGCCTGATTCGGAGAACTGCACCATGCGGGACACCACATCCTCACCGGGGTTCTCCTTGCGCTCCTGGATGAGCTTGTCGACGAAGTCGTAGAGCTCAGACACTGCAACGTCGATCCGCTCAATGTCTTCTTTAATGGTGACGCTGAGCGCATACCCGATGGTGTTGGCGCGATCAGCAATAAACGGCCAGTGATCATGCGACAGACCCATCATCGTGCAGAGCGCACGAGTGGCGAACGGTTCCGAAAAGTCCTGTACAAACTCGACTTGCTCGCCGCGCGCGTGCTTCTCCTTCATGCCAGCGATGAGCTCGTTCGCGATCTCAGCGAATTCCGGCTCCAAGCGACGCGCCGCCGTGGGCGAAAACGCAGGGTTCAGTAGGCGGCGAATCCGGTGATGCTCTTCGCCTTCGAGCACCAACAGGTTCTTTGCCCACCACTCGTAGAACACGCCGGAGTGCACACCGTGATGCTCAGGCCACTTCGCGCTGCCCTGGTTCAGGCTCGGGTGCTTCAACAGTTCGGTCACTTCCTTGTACCGCAGAATGCCGTAACCGTAGTTGGTCTTCGCGTACCAGTTCTGTTCCCGCGCCGCGCGCACCTCTTCGGAGCTCATTGCAAAGCTCGGTGATGCGATGTCCAGGTAGGGAACCTCGACCGGTGCAGTCTGTGTGGACATCCGTACTCCTTCGTCGAATTTCACGCTCACAAGCCGGAACGCAAGCAGCGCTTGTGAAATAAATTAGCGGTGAATGATTTAAATCACAAGTCAACGCAAGGAAAATTTCCAGCAAAACAAACTCAGAGGATTAAATCATTCACACCGTGGATCTTTTGTGCGTACAATACCATTAACGGAGAATCCCGCGCCGCGGGAGATTAACCGAAAGTCCCGAGATGCGGGAAATCGGCCATCACGCAAAGGAGCTGGCATGTCTTCAACCGTCAGGCCGCAGATTGCCATTATCGGCAGCGGCCCTTCCGGGTGTTACCTCGCTCAGTCACTGCTGCGCGCAGTACCGGAGAGCGAGATTACGATCATCGATCGGCTGACCTCTCCGTACGGCCTGATCCGCTACGGTGTTGCCGCCGATCACCAACACACGAAGGCGATTACGCGACAGTTTGAGCGACTCTTCCAGGCACCCAATGTGCGCTTCGCTGGCAACGTCGAGGTCGGTAGCGACTGCACACTAGACGATCTGCGCGACAATTTCGACGTCGTGGTACTTGCCAGCGGCTTGGCAACCGATCGCATGCTGGGCGTTCCTGGCGATGATCTTCCCGGCGTATTCGGCGCAGGCACTATCACTCGTGTACTGAATGGCCATCCCGGCGAACGGGCAGAGCTGCCAGATTTTGGCGATGAAGTAGTGATCATCGGTGCCGGCAACGTCGCGCTTGATATCTTGCGTTTCTTGGTCAAAGACCGAACAGGTTATGCAGCCAGCGATGTTGCCGATGGCGCACTCGACGGTTATCTCGCCCATCCGGCCACCCATGTCACCCTGGTGAGCCGTTCCAACGCGGCGGAGTCAAAGGGCGACCCCCAAATGCTCAAGGAACTCGCCGCGCTCGAGCGTGCTCGGTATCACGCACCCGCGGGTTTCGATTCAGGCAACGTCGAATTCGATCGCACGCAGTCCGCGCGGATTGCCGCGTTCTCCGAGATGACTGCCGCAGAACGTCCCGCGTACGACGGACCGACCGTGGATCTTCGTTTTGGGCTTACACCAGTCCGCGTGTTGGGCAGCAATCGGGTCACAGGCGTAGAGTTCACCGACGGCGCCACAGCGGTTACGGTGCCCGCAAGCAGCATCATCACTGCGATCGGCTTCACCGCAGCAGGGAGCGGTGCGCTGGCGCCGCTGGTGAGCGCGGCTGCGGATACCGGGCGCTTGGAACAGGGTCTGTACCGCACTGGTTGGGCCAAACGCGGACCGCAGGGTGCGATTCCAGAGAACCGTGCCTGCGCGAAGGCCGTCGCCGATGAAATCGTCGCTGACCTTGCAGCCGAGAAGCTCTTGGTGGCACAGGATAAGCTCGGGTTTGCTGGACTCCCGGAGGCTGCTCGAGAACAAGCAGTCGACTACTCGCAGTGGCTCACACTCGAATCCTACGAGCGGGAGCATGCTGCTGCAGATCGCGTTCGTTCCAAAATCACCGACCACGATCGTATGGTTGCGATCGCCCGCGGCGACGCCTAGTCCCGCCCCCACACCACACGGAAACACGAGAGGACACCGACTGTGAAATTCACAGTGCTGTACGGCACCGAATCAGGCAATTCAGAACTGATCGCCGAAGACCTGGGCGCAAAGCTCCGCGAAACCAACGATCAGGTCGAGGTTCATGATCTGCAGGATTTCGATCCTGCCGCACTCACCCCTGAATCCTTCTACATCGTGGTGTGCTCAACGCACGGCGAGGGCGACCTCCCGAACACCGCGATTCCCTTCGCCGAGGCATTCGACGCGGCTCTGCCTGATCTCACGGGGGTGCGCTACGCCATGTTCGGCCTGGGTGACACCTTCTACGAAGACACCTACAGCCAGGGCAGCGAGCACATCGACCGCCGGTTCACCGCACAGGGGGCCGAACGTGTCGGAGAATACGGTCGTCACGACGCGTCATCCTGGGACCTGCCCAGCGACGTTGCGCTGGAATGGCTCCCCGGTGTTCTTGAGGCTGCCGGAGTGCCAGCCTAGACACTCGCACGGTGGTAACGATGGGGCGGGGTGTGGATCACTGATCCACACCCCGCCCCATCGTCATGAGTCGAGTCAGACTGCGTTGCGACCTCGTTCAACGAGCGCCTCAAACACGCGACGGCGATCATCAGTATCCGCATCAGGCTCTTCAGGGTGCCACTGAATACCCAACACCCAGCTGGCCGTGCGATGTTCGGTGCCCTCCACCACCCCATCGTGTGCGCGTGCAGTCACGCGCAGCGCAGGAGCCACCTCTGCCACTGCTTGATGATGCCCGGAGCGCACGACGAGCTGATTGCGTCCCAGAATTCTCGCGATCTCAGTGTCTGGCTCCAGAACAATTTCTTCATCGAGAAACATCGGTTGGCCAGGGCCGCCACGGTGTGGACCATAGTTCTCAATGTCGGGAATCAGAGTGCCACCGAACGCAACGTTGAGCAGTTGCGAACCACGGCAAATCGCCAGGGTCGGCAGGTCACGCTGCACTGATTCACGCAGCAGGTCGATGCAGTAGTCATCTGCCCGACGGTCAACCCCGTAGGAGTTTGCCGGCCGCTCGGGATGCCCATAGAGAGCACCGTCAACGTCCCCTCCGCCGAGAAACAGAATCGCATCGGCCTCGGCGAACACTTCAGCCGGCCCCAGCAGATCGGTTGCTGATGAATCCACCAGCCGAGGTCGACCACCCGCCTCACGCACCGCTTCGAATGCAATGCGCGTGAAATCAGTCATCAGTCGATGTGACACTTCTCCCATCTCTGGAAAAGTGAGCGACACCACGACGGGAATCAGCGGACCGTTCGGATCCTCCTCGCCGTGCACGAAGAGTTCGGGGTCAACCGCGAGAGCAGACATTGGGGTTCCTTTCCTGGACGCAGCGTCGGGCGGCCGACTCCGAAGAATCGACCGCCCGAAGCAGTGAAGTGCGTGGCTAGGCCACGGTCTTGATGGGTCCGCTGGCGTCTGCTGCCGGAGCGCTCCCCTTGAGGTAGGCCTTCGAGACCAGCATGTAGATCCACCCGATCGCAATCACACCCACAGTGGTCATGATCAGCAGGTAGTCATCCGCCCAGGTGCCACCGGTCGGGCGCGGCCACAGGATGTTGATCACCGCAACGATGCCCCACAGGAGCGCGATGATGTTGACCGGGTAGGCCCATGCGCCAAGCTTGAACTTGCCGGCAGGCTTCCAACCCTTGATGCGTGCGCGCAGCGCGGCCAAGACCACCATGCCAAAGCCCATGTAGATACCCACGGTGCCGAAGCCTACGAGGGCGAACAGCGCCTGTGCCAGGAACAGCGAGAGCACCACGATGAGGCCGGGCACAATTGCCGCCACAAGCAGCGCGTTGTTGGGTACGTGACGCTTCTCATTGAACTTCGCGAGCGAGTGAGAAGCAGGCAGGAAGCCGTCGCGCGCCATCGAGTAGATGAGGCGGCTCGCCGCAGCCTGCAGGCTGGTGATGCACGAGATGAAGGCGACCACGATGATCAGCATGACGAGCGGGAAGATCGGCCCGAAGTTGCTCATCAAGACCTCGCCGATCGGATCTGCGACCTCGCCGCTCGCAACGGCCTGGAAGTCGGCGACCGCAATCACGAGTGAGAAGGCCAACAGGTTCGCTGCGAAACCACCGATGTACAGCGTCATGCGCATCGCCTTGGGAACCACGCGGCTCGGATCCTTGATCTCCTCAGCCACATCGCCATTCGCTTCGAAGCCGTAGTAAGCGAACATACCGATCAGCGCTGCGGCGGCGAATGCGCCCAGGTAGCCGCCGGGAGCGTCGTCGCCGATGCCCTGGTTATCGAAGAAGATCGAGAAGTCATGCTGACGCCCGAAGAAGAGGAGGTAAATTCCGATGCCGACCGCGCCGATGAGTTCGGCGATCAGACCGACCATCGCGGCGATGCTAAGCACCTTGGTGCCCGAGAAGTTCAGCACTGTGGCCACGACGAGCGTGCCGAGGGCGATGAGCACCGTTCCACCGGCGTCAAAGCTGGCACCGAAGAGCGAGCCAATGAAGGGTGCAGCACCGTAGGCGACGGCGGCGATGGTACCGACCAGGGCCACGACGTAGATCCAGCCGTTCATCCAGGCGTACTTGCGCCCCCACAGACGGCGCGACCAGGGGTAAACACCACCGGCTACCGGGTAGTTCGAGACCACTTCGCCGAAGATCAGTGCGACGAAGAATTGACCCACCAGAGCGATGACCAGCGCCCAAGCCATGGGCGGGCCAGCGGTGCCCAGAGAAATCGCAAACATCGAGTAGACGCCTGCAATCGGTGAAAGGTAGGTAAATCCGAGCGAGACGTTGCCCCAGAAGCTCATCTCACGCTTAAAGGTGGTGTCGTAGTCATACCCGAGAGATGCCAGGTGGGCGGCATCCTCATCGTGATGGACGTCAGACTTTACGTTATCTGCCATGGTTGCTCCGTACTTCCTCGTACACTCGCCAAATACGCATCCGTTCGCCGGATGCGAACGGAATTACATACAACCTACATGTAGATGTTTTCCATCACAAGCGAAGACAGGGGTCTTTTCCCTACACCTGGTCCAAATTCGCCAGATTCATTCATCCGTAGATGAATTATTTCGCGTTGATTTCACGGCGCGCCCCCGATGTCACTGGTCACCGCATACTGCCGCATGAGAGCGACGAAGTCACGATGCTCGGTGTCAATTTGCGATGCTTGCGCAGTCGCTTCTCCGGACTCACTCTTCCCCGGCGCACCATCACCGGTGGATCCTAGCGGTGCAGAAACAGCCGGACCCTGGGCAAGCACAGCTGAGACAAGCTCTTCTGCTACGCGCGCAACACGCTGATCCACACTCCCCGACATCGTGCCTGCGTTGCCCCAATCCTCGGTCGCAACAAAGATGCCGGTGGGAAGCGCCTGCGCGCGCAAATAGGCAAACAGCGGACGCAGAGTGAAGTCGATCACCAGCGAATGTCGCGAGCTCCCTCCGGTCGCACCAAGCAGCGTAGGAAGCCCCGCGAGGTCGTCTGGGGTCAGCAGGTCAAAGAACGACTTGAAGTGACCAGCGAGCGAGCCGTTGAACACCGGGGTCACTGCAATGAGGCCATCAGCAGATCGCACCGCGCGCAGGGCCTCAGCCAGCCGCGGTTCAGCGAAGCCAGTGACCAAATGATGGGCAATGGGAACCAACAGATCGCGGAGCTCAATCACGGTGACGGTGATCTCAGCACCCCGCTTCGAAAAGCCGTGACGCGTCTGATCAATGAGTCGGTCAATAAGCAGTTGCGAACTCGACGGTGTACCGAGGCCACCCGAGACAGCAACAATGTGCCATGGATCCCGTGCAGCAGTACCGTTCTGCATCACTCGCCTCCACCCTCTGCAAATCCCGGCGTCGTCATCGGTGGCGACAGCTTGTCAGCGAGCCGCCTCAGGGTCTGCAGCTCATCCTCACTCAGACGATCGCGCATCGTGCGCGCAATGTCCGCAGCATGGCCTGCGCCGATCCGACGTTGCAGTTCCCTACCGGTTTCGCTGAGTGCAAGCAGCGCCCCGCGGCCATCATTCGGGTCGGGACAGCGGGTAATGAGACCCTCTTGCACGAGTCGCTCGATCATCCGACTCAGCGACGGCTGCGAAATAAACAAGCGATCGGTCAGGTCACGCTGCCGCATGCCCTGCTCTCCCCCGCGTCCAAGTTGATACAGCACGTCATACTCTCGGGTGCTGCGTCCGTGCCAGACCGGAGAAGCGGAAAACTCGCGGAACAGAGCGGACTGTGCGCGAAATAGTGACTCCCACGCAGCAAGTGCGAGCGCTGAACCACTGCTGTGCGTCTCAGCCATCAGGCGGCCCTCGCGGCGGTAACATGCGTGGCACGTTCGGCAGTGTGTACTCGTGCAGCACGTCGAGACGCGTGATTAGGTGTCTCTGGAACATCAGCAGGTCGCCCCTTGGCGAACTCGGTACGCAACACCGGAAGTACCAATTCTCCGAACATGTCGAGCTGTTCAAGGACGGTCTGCAGCGGCAAACCAGCGTGATCGATCAGGAAAAGCTGGCGCTGGTAGTCACCGGCCCACTCACGGAACGACAGAATTCGATCAATCACTTCCTGCGGACTGCCAACAATCAGCGGAGTTTCTGCCATAAATTCCTCAAGCTGCGGCCCGTGACCGTAGACCGGCGCGTTGTCAAAGTAGGGCCGAAATTGTCGAATGGCATCCTGCGAATTCTTGGCCATGAAGAATTGCCCTCCGAGCCCCACAATCGCCTGGTGCGCCTTGCCGTGCCCGTAGTGCTCGTAGCGTTCGCGATAGATCGCAATCAGGCGCTGAAAATGCTGCTTTGGCCAGAAGATGTTGTTGGCGAAGAAGCCGTCACCATAGAACGCCGCTTGATGTGCAATTTCCGGGCTGCGAATGGAGCCGTGCCACACGAATGGAGGCACCCCGTCGAGGGGTCGCGGAGTCGCAGTGAAACCGTGCAGCGGCGTCCGGAACTTTCCCTCCCAGTTCACCACCTCTTCATCCCACAACCGCCGCAGGAGCGCGTAGTTCTCTATCGCGAGTGGAATGCCCTGCCGAATGTCCTTGCCAAACCATGGATAGACCGGCCCGGTGTTACCCCGTCCCATGACCAGGTCAACTCGCCCATCCGCGAGGTGCTGCAGGGTGGCGTAATCCTCAGCGATCTTCACCGGATCGTTGGTAGTGATCAAGGTGGTGGCAGTTGACAGGGTGATGCGTTCGGTAACCGCCGCAATGTAGGCCAGAGTTGTGGTCGGCGAAGATGGGAAGAACGGGGGGTTGTGGTGCTCCCCGGTCGCAAACACATCCATGCCAATTTCTTCAACTTTTTGAGCAATGGCAACCTGCGCCTTAATACGTTCGTGTTCGGTCTGCGTCACTCCGGTAGTGGGATCTGGCGTGAGATCGCCAACCGAAAAAACTCCGAATTCCATGGGGTGTCCTGACTCTCCGGCCGTCCGAGGTAAACGGTGATGGCCTTTCCTTCTCCCAAACTATATTCGAATGAATCCAATTATGCAAATCTTCAAGTAATTTCGACATGAGAGATCCCAAATTCGAGTCACGAGCTACTCAGTGACACAATAAGTCCCGACAGCGCGGTCCATGCGCACACAACTTCGCCCATCATCCCGAAAGAAATCAGGTCATGACCGAATCCACTCTCTCGCCCGAGCTCGAGGCCGTTGTTGCTGCCGCGGCAGCGGCAGCTCCGCTTTTCGCCGCCACTGCCCCGGAAGATCGCGCGCGGGCAATCGTAGCTGTCGCAGATGCCCTGGAGGCTGCTGGACCAGATCTCGTGGCAATCGCCATGCGTGAAACCGGACTGACTGAGGTTCGGCTGACCGGCGAGGTCAAGCGCACCGCCGTGCAATTACGTCTCTTTGCGGAAGCACTCACGGCGGGAGACTACCTCGACGCGCGAATCGACTACGCCGATCCAGAATTCGTGTTGGGGCCACGCCCGGACATCCGTAGGGTACTGCTCCCGCTCGGCCCCGTGATCAATTTCTCGGCTTCGAATTTTCCGTTTGCATTCTCGGTTCTCGGCGGGGATTCTGCTTCGATTCTTGCTGCTGGCTGCCCACTCATCGTCAAGGCACACTCCGGACACCCGGAACTGTCAGACGCCACCGCAGCAGTAGCACGGGAGGCCTTGGCAAACGCCGGCATGCCAGACGGAGTGTTCCATTGCATTCACGGCCAGCAAGCAGGCGTTGACGTCTTGAAAGATCCGCGCATCAAGGCTGGCGCATTCACTGGCTCGATCGCAGTGGGACGTCTTCTCGCAGACATTGCAGCGGCACGCCCGGCTCCGATTCCATTCTTCGGTGAACTCGGCAGCGTGAATCCAGTGTTCATTACCGCTGCGGCAATTGCTGAGCGTGCAGATGACATTGCAGCGGGATACCTCACCAGCGTCTCAGGATCAGCCGGGCAGCTCTGCACTAAGCCAGGATTTGTGTTCATCCCGGAAGGAAGCGAGCTTCCGGCGGCAATCCTGCGAGCAGGGAGCGCCCTCCCCGAACACCGCCTACTCGGACCTCGCATTGCCCAGAGCTTTGCCGAGCGTCGAGACGCGATCCTTGCCTCACCAGGCGTGCGCAGCATCGTCACCGGCGGCATTCGTTTTGACGCGGACCAACAGGGATGGGCGACGCCAACGATCGCTGCGGTCTCACTCGCCGACTTCCGCGCCGGGGCACATGCACTGGTCGAAGAAGCGTTCGGCCCACTTTCAATCCTGGTTGAGGTTCCGGCTGGGACTGATCTGGCTGCGCTCATGCCCGAGTTCTACGAGGGAAATCTGACCGGTACGCTGCACCTCAGCACCGAGGAGGCAACCGGCACGACTGCGAATGCAGCCGAGCTACGCGCACTGGTTGCGGCACTCACCCGCCAAGTCGGCCGCGTGCTGTTCAACGGTTGGTCAACCGGAGTGGCGGTGACTCCTGCGCAGCAGCATGGTGGCCCCTGGCCAGCAACCACAAACGATTCCAGCACCTCCGTTGGCACCGCTGCAATCACACGGTTCCTGCGCCCAGTTGCGTTCCAAAACGCACCCGCAGCCTTTCTGCCTGACTCGCTACGCGACGACAACCCAATGGGAGTCGCTCAGGCAATCTCCCCTGCCGGTGAATCCGGTACGTGGGGGGCGCGCTGGCGCTGAACACTGCTTGTTGTTTCCCCGGATCTGGGTAGTCTGAGGGTATGACACGTCATATGAAGGTCGCCCTGGCAACCGCGGCGCTTGCCGCCGCTGCATTCTCACTCGTGGGCTGTTCGTCGACGAACGCTGTCGACGTTGCCGGCACTTGGGGCAACGAGAACCAGTCGGGTGAACCCTGGTTGACATTTGCGGAGGACGGACGCTTCAGCGGTTCTGACGGATGCAACCAGGTGTTTGGCTCCTACACCGTTTCGGGTGACACAGTCAGCTTCGGCGAGATGGGGTCAACGCTGATGTTCTGCGAGGGTGTAGACACTTGGTTGAGCACTGCCGCGAGCGCAGATGTCACAGACAACACCATGGTCGTTCGAGACGCCGCCAACGCAGAAATCGGCACCCTCGAACGCTCCGAGTAGCTCCGTCATAGACAGAGGGGGTGGATCACCGCGGTGATCCACCCCCTCTGTCTATGCAGCAAGAACTAGTGCCACAGCACCGCGAGCGCGACGTTGACCACGCCGAGGCCAGCGATCCCGCCGAGAACTCCAGCCGAAACGTTTTCCTTCTTACGGTTGACGAGCGCCAGCACGATCATCACGATGAGTACCAGCATCTTGACGGTGATCTTAAAGTTGTTCACGGGCTCATCGAGCATGTACTTCATGCCGACAAGCAAGATGCCCGTGATGAACATCGTGGTGAGCCCATGGAACATGCCGTTCGAGATTACCGCAGCCCCTCGCTTGACAGCGGGCAGCTGAGCCATCGCAGTGCCAAACACCGCTGCGAAGCCGACAATGTGCAGAACGACAAGTATTCCCTTAACAATTTCCATGCCGCAATGCTACCCGGTTCCCGACACGATGACGGGAACCGGGCGACACGAAATATCGCCTAGTGGAAGAAGTGACGTTCACCGGTGAAGTACATGGTCACCCCGGCACCACGAGCGGCCGCGATCACCTCTTCATCACGCACTGAACCTCCAGGCTGCACCACCGCGCGCACACCGGCGTCTATCAACACCTGCAGGCCATCGGCAAAGGGGAAGAATGCATCAGACGCGGCAACTGCACCGCTGGCACGTTCGCCCGCGCGATCCACTGCGAGGCGGCACGAATCCACCCGGTTCACCTGGCCCATACCGACGCCCACCGCAGCCCCGCCCGCAGTCAGGATGATGCCGTTTGACTTCACGGCGCGACATGCCCGCCATGCGAATTCCAGTTCTGCCAGGGTGTCCGCGTCGGCAGCATCACCCGCGGCGAGCGTCCACTGTGCCGCCGGGGCGAAGGAACGGTCCGCATCCTGCAGCAGAAAGCCGCCAGAAACCTGCCGCATTTCGACGGGGTTCGGGGCAAAGTCTGCGGGAAGCACCAGCAGTCGCACGTTCTTCTTCTGCGTCAGAATGGTCAAAGCCTCAGGTTCGAAACCTGGTGCGACGATCACCTCGGTGAAGATCTCAGCGACGTTGGCTGCCATCTGTGCGGTCACTGTGCGGTTTGCGGCGATCACCCCACCAAATGCAGACACGGGATCACAGGCGTGCGCCAGCTCGTGCGCTGCCGCGATCGGATCAGCAGCATCGATCGGCGCAACTGCAATGCCGCACGGATTCGCGTGCTTAATGATTGCCACCGCGGGGCGCTCGTGATCGAAAGCGGCTCGCAACGCTGCATCCGCATCAACATAGTTGTTGTAGGACATCTCTTTGCCATGCAGCTGCGTCGCCTGAGCAATGCCGGTGCCTTCGTTCTCGGTGAACAATGCGGCCCGCTGATGGCTGTTTTCTCCGTAGCGCAGCACCTGCTCACGCAGCCCGAACAGTTCGTACCCGACGTAGCCTTCAGTCTCAGAGAAGATGCTGTCGACCGAAGCATCAGCTGCAGCGTCTTCGTCCACCGCGGCGTCAGTCCAACCGCGATCTTCCTGCTCCAGGAACCAGTTCGCAACTGCCGCGTCGTACTGCGCGGTGTGCACGAAAGCATCGGTGGCGAGCGAGCGACGCAGTTCAAGCGTCGTACCACCAGCCCGCACAGCGGCGATGACTTCGTCATAGCGGGCAGGCGAGACAACGATCGCTGCGTTCGCATGGTTCTTAGCGGTGGCACGCACCATGGCGGGGCCACCGATATCAACGTTTTCGATGACGTCCGCGGCAGGTTTGCCCGCCGCGACGGTCTCCTCGAACGGGTACAGGTTCACCACAACGAGTTCAAACGGAGCAAACCCCAACTGTTCCAACTGGGCCCGGTGATCAGCCAGACGCAGATCTGCGAGAAGCCCCGAGTGCACTGCCGGGTGCAGCGTCTTGACGCGCCCGTCCAGGGCCTCCGCGAAGCCGGTGACCTCTGCGACGTCGGTAACTGCGTGTCCGGCATCACGGATCGTCGCGGCAGTGGATCCCGTGGAAACGATCTCGACCCCGGCTGCTGCCAGAGCTGCAGCGAACTCAAGCAATCCCGTCTTATCACTCACTGAGATCAGCGCACGTCGCACGGGCACCGTGTCCCGATGTTCATACAGGCTAGGGTCGTGGCTCTGAACTGCCATGGCGAGGGCTCCTTCATTACTGCGGCACAGACCGCGGGACTACAGCTGGATTGATGGCGAAAAGCTAGTGCGCAAGATGTTCGCCAGGCAGCACAAGTGCACCGTCAGCGATGTCCCGGACCGTGGCGACCAGGAGGGGTCGTTCAATCTGCTTGATGCGTTCGTGCAGCTCAGCCTCGGTCTCACCCGGGTGAATAGCCACGTGAGCCTGTCGCAACACCGGCCCCGTATCGACACCCTCGTCGATGACGTGCACGGTGACCCCGGTCTCAGTCGCACCTGCGGCGAGCGCATCACGCACGGCGTGCGCACCCGGAAAGAGCGGGAGCAACGCGGGGTGAGTATTAATCAGCCGCGGCGCGAATAGGCGCACAAACCCAGCAGGAAGGATCCGCATCAAACCCGCGCTGACCACCAGGCTTGGTTCGGGGCCGGTGCCAATGCCGTGCTCCTGGAGCGCGGCGGCGAGCACCTGCCCCCATTCCTCACGGTCGTCATAGTCGCGAGGGCGCACGATCACCGTTGGAACACCTGCAGCCTCCGCGTACGACAGTCCCGCCGCCTCGGTGTCGCTGGCCACAACCGCAATACGTGCGGGAAAGCCAGGATGCGCAGTTGCCTCGAGCAACGCTTTGAGATTACTGCCCCCACCAGAAATGAGGACCGCGATATTCAGCACCCACACAGTCTACCGGCAGTGGATCACTTCAGCTGCGAGCGCAAACGGCTGCTCCAGCTCAATGTGTGCATCTTCCTGAGCCTGCCATGCTGCCCAGTACGGACGGTACACGTCACCATCCCGCGCGAGCGCGCGAGTGCGGCGCACCGCGTCTGCGCACTCGAGCCAAATGGTGTGCACGCGCGCGCCTCGGGACCGCTGACGTGCGGCACGAACGTTGGTAGTCGTGATCGCACCGCACCCTTCAACGATGAGACAGCCCTGACGCGAGAGCGTCACCGTTTCTGCGTATGCCATGGTGTGCCAGTCAAAACGAGAGAAACGACCATCCGCGAGAGCCTGCGCGGCTGCGCGAGAACCCTCAGAAAGTCCTCCCCAGCCCGGGTAGAGGTCATCAAGGTGCAATACGTCGCCACCCAGATGATCGTGGAGCGCTATTGCAAGCGCAGTCTTGCCCGAGCCCGACCTGCCATCGATCAGGATGACCGCCGGAGATAGCTTGCTCAGACGCAACAGCAGTGGAGCAAGCTGAGCTGGGGCCGTCACTCCGTTTCAATCTTCCCGGCACGCATGCGCAGCGTGCGATCCGCGATCCGCGCGGCTTCGCTCTCGTCATGCGTCACCAAAATCGCGGTGGTAGCAGTTTGACGCACCAACCTCGCCAAGTCTGTGCCGAGTCGATCACGCAACCCGCGATCGAGGGCGGATAGCGGCTCGTCGAGCATCAGGAGGCGGGGTTGCGGCGCAAGAGAACGCGCAAGCGCCACGCGTTGCTGTTCTCCTCCCGACAGCGCGGTCACCCTCCGCTGCTCGTAGCCGGGAAGCCCCACGAGTTCAAGCAATGCAGTGACGCGCGCTCGTTGCTCGACGCGAGGCATGCGTTGCGCGCTCAGTCCGTAGGCAACATTTCGCGCAACCGACAAATGGGTGAACAGCTGGCCGTCTTGGAACATGAGACCGAAGCCGCGCTGGTGCGGTGCAACCCCTGCAAGATCCTCCCCGTCCCACAGCACCGCACCAGCACTCAGCGGCTGCAACCCAGCGATGGCGCGGAGCAGAGTCGATTTGCCACAGCCGCTCGGGCCGAGCAGCGCGACAACTTCCCCGCGATCCACTGAAAACGACACATCAGCAAGCGCCGGGTGCTGGTCAGGCGCATGGCGCACCGTGACCCCTCGCAGCTGTAGGCCGGTTTCGACGGCATCGTGCTCAGTCATCATCACCATTCTCCCGCAGCATCGCCGCGCCAGCGTTCCGCGAGCAGCATGACAGCTGCGGTGAGCATACCCAGCACCACTGCAGCAGCAAGTGCCATGCCATAGTTCTCTGCTCCCTGCTGCCCGATGAGCTGAGAGATGACCACTGGCAGTGTCTGTTCGCCAGGTCGCACCAGGAACGCCGTAGCGCCAAACTCACCGAGAGAAACCGCAAACGCAAATCCGAGAGCTACACCCCCAGCGCGCCCGAGCGCCGCGAGATCGATGGTGAGAAGCACTCGCAGCGGTGAAGCGCCTAGCAGTGAGGCGGCGTCACGCATTCGGGAGTCGATGCCGCGCAGAGTGGGCAGCAGAATACGCACCACGAGCGGAAATGCGATGAGGGCCTGCGCCAGCGGGATCAGCACCACCGACGTGCGAAGGTCAATTCCAATACCGAAGGGGCGATACATGGTCAGCAACAAACCAAATCCGAGTGTCACAGCAGACACTCCCAGCGGCAGCATGACCGCACTCTCGAACACCGTTCTGGCACGACGCAACAGTGGTGATCGTGGAGTGCGAGAAGCCACGAGAGCGGTGAGTACCCCGAGCAGCATGGCGATTCCCGCCGCGATCGCTGCCATGCGAAGTGACAGCAGCGCAGCGTCAAGCACGGTTCCTGTCAGACGAGAGCCTGCAGGCGGCATGAAGAGGTACAGGTAGTTCTGAATACCGATCTGGCCGTCAGGCCCGCGCAATGACTGCCACACGAGAGCGAAGAGCGGAAACACATGCAGGCCGATGACAGTCAAGAGGAACACGAGGATCACCGGCATGTGCGCGCGCGTGGGACGCACAGCTGCTCCCTGCACAAAACTTCGCGCGACGATCTGGGGTTTGCGTTCGCGCAGCCAATTCGAGAACACCAGCACCGCTGCCACAATCGCAAACTGCACGAGAGACAGCACGGCCGCCGAACGCAGATCGAGGAATTGCACCGTCAAGCGATAGATCTCGGTCTCAATATTCGAGAATTGGCGCCCACCCAGGATTAATACAACACCGAACGAGGTGGCGCAGAACAAGAAAGTCAGCGCCGCTGCAGAGGCAATCGCTGGCGCGAGCGCGGGCAGGGTCACGGTGAACCACACCCGTATCGGCGAAGCACCCAACATGCGTGCGGCGTGCTCTGGCCGCGGATCCAACTGAGCCCAGTAACTTCCCACTGTGCGCATCACTACCGTGACGTTGAAGAACGCCAGCGCCAGCACTATTGCCGTGAGGCTCTGGTCTACACCCAAGGCCTCGAGGGGGGCACCCGGCCCAAGCACCGCGGTGAAGGCCACCCCAACCACCACTGTTGGCAGAACGAACGGAATGGTCGCGAGCCCTCTCACCACTCCACGCCCACGAAACCGCAGACGGTAGAGCACGAATGCGGCCGGTATGCCGAGAATCACCGACACCAGCGTGCCGAGACTCGCCTGCACCAACGTCTGCGCGATCACCCGCCAGGTACGTGGATCCGTCAACACCTCGGTGGGCTGCCCGTTTCCAACAGTATTCGCGCCGGACAGCCCCGTCACCAACAGCGCAACCACCGGCCACACAAACATCACCGTCAGGAACAGCAGTGGGAGTGCGGCAGCACCCGCCCAGGCAAGCGGCCCAAGCCCAATCCTTCTCGCGCTTGCGAGGCGCTCACCACGGAGAGACACAGTTACCAGCCGGTCGCTTCGCTCCAAGTTTTGAGCCAAGCCTCGCGCCCGGCACCGATTTCTGCGGCAGTCAGATCATTTGGCGTTTCGGGCATGGGGGCAAACTGTTGCCAGACGTCCGGAACGTAGGCTTCCGCATCAACCGGATAGACGTACATCGAGTCTGCAATGGTGTCCTGGAACTCACGCGATAGGAGGTAATCAATGACGGCACGGGCCCCATCGGGGTTCGCGGCCCCGCGCAGCACTCCCGCGTATTCAACCTGACTCGAGCAGGTATTGAGCAGTGCACGCGTGGTGGTCGAGGCGCCGTCCTCTGTGATCGTCCAGGCCGGGGAGGAGCTGTACGACAACACGATCGGTGCAGTGCCGTCTGCACCGCCCTGGGTGAACTGTCCGTTGTAGGCCTCAGTCCACCCCTGCTCGATTCGCACGTCATTTTCCGCGAGCTGCCGCCAGTAGTCGGCAAATCCGTCTTCACCGAACGCAGCGACGGTGCCCACCAGAAAGGACGCACCGGTTGAGGAGGAAGTGGGATCAAGCAGCACCGTGAGCCCGCGATAGTCAGGGTTGATGAGGTCAACGTAGCTGTCAGGCTCTGCGATGCCACGTTCGGCGAACCATGCGGGATCGATGTTGATACAGGTCGCGCCGAGTGTCACCGGGCTGAGTGATCCCTTCGCGTCGTAGGCAAACTCCGTTGCACGTGACGGCAGCTCCGGCGATAGATACGGCTCCACGACGTCGCGGTCGACAAGTCGAGATGCAAACACACTGTCTACCCCAAAGAATGCGTCTGCAATCGGGGCGCCACTAGTGAGCACGAGCTTGTTGGTGAGTTCTCCCCCATCCCCCGCCGTGATCACGCGGACGTCGAAGCCAGTCTCGGCGCTCGCCGCTGCCGCAAAATCTTCGTTGGGAAACGAATCGTGCACCACCAGGGTCACCACTTCTGGGTCTGACGACGCCTCAGAAGTAGCACACCCGATCGCGCTCAGCGCGAGCACGGTGACACACCCGAGACCGATGCCGCGCACACGTCGAGAACGTTGCGAGACGTTCCCTGCAAGATTCGCGCGGGACGTCGTGTGTACAGTCCAAAACATAGCTTCCCTTCCTCCGCTGGCATGACCCAGATCAGGTGTAACGGTGAGAACTCGCGCAGTTCAGTCTCAGCCCAACGTCGTTCGGGCTCCCGTGGATGTGAGTCTTACTCTAGCGCCTGTGGAAGCGGAATTGCCACCGAGCAGGGCGTGACTCAGGCTGCGCCTGCTCCTCCGTGACGTTTTCCCAAGAGTAGGCCTGTACAAGCGTGTCAGCCTCACTCAGCGGCGGAGGCAGCGGATCGAGCGGAGCCGTGATCGCATCTGCGTCACTCGCATCTGCGTCACTCGCGATTGTGAGCCCAGGCTGCGAGTCGATCGATCCCGCATCCGTTTGCGGGCCAATGGCGGAACGCCCGGATGCTTCGGGCTCAGAGATAAGCGCAGTGGGTGCACCCGGTATCGAATGAGCCGAGAGAGTCGTCTCGCGTGCCTCACGCTGGTCGTTGGCGCTTCGCAGCTGAGGGATCACCGCGCCTAGCCGTCGTAGGCGTTCGCGGTCGGTGCGCGCGGCAAGCATGCCACACAGCATGCCGAACCCAAGCTCGGCCGCAGCGAGTCCCCCGGTAAGCGCAGGTGTTGGCCCAGCGACGGCAAGCCGGCCAGGCCCCACTGCACCCGTCGCGAGAGCCATACACGCAGTCACCGTCGCACCAATACACACTGTGGCGACGAGCACAACGAGAAGCGCCGAGAGGAGCCTGGTCCGACGCAACTCGGTACGAACGGCAGCGAGCACACCGATCGCCACTCCACACAAGATCACGAGCGTGGGCGCGAGCGCACCAGCGTTCCCCCATGCCTGCGGAATTGCACCCACAAGAGGTAGGGCAGGCACAGGACCGAGGAGCGTTTCAAAGGGAGTCACGGATGTCCCGATCCCGATTCCGAACCCCGCACCGGTGAACCAGGCAACCGCCCAGAGCCACGCGATCGGAAGCAACAGGAGCTGCAACAAAAACAGCAGCACATTAGCGAGGGCTCCGAGCTGCAATCGCTGACTCAGGCTCGCAATCTCGACGTATCCAGCAAGCAACGCAATCGCGACGCCGAGCGCTCCGAGGGTGAGGAGCGCAGCACACCCGGCGGCGGTTAACAGCGCGGTGTCACGAACCCGTGCCGGGAACGCTGCAGCGCCAGTAGGGGCGACACGCGTCAGCAGCCGTTGCAGATGCTGCACCGTGGATCGCCACCACGGGTGGCTCTGCGCGATTGCACCGCTCAGAAACCCCACAGCAGCCCAGCCAGTAAACCACAGGGTCGGGACCAGCACCGCGAGCGGCAGCGGCCACGCGAGAAGCTCTGCTGACAGCGCAGCACACGCTGCAGTTGCCAGGGCGAACCCGATACCGCCGCCGATGACGCCCGCAAGACCGGCACCGCCACGACGGGAAAACCGCCAGCCGCCGCGCAGCGCCATGGCCGCCGTCAGGAAGGTCAGGGTCAGCGGAGCGAGCGAAACAACAAAACTAAGCGGTTCAGGTGCTAGGCCGATCCCAAGCGCAGCCTCCGCTGACACACTGAGTCCGATCGGAACCAGGTGGGAGAGCATCCAAACCGCCGCGATCCCTGACATCACCTGCTGTGGCTCACTTGCGAGATCGAAGGTGATCCACCACATGAGAAGCGCGGGGATCGCAATCACCACTGCAACGAGCAGTGCCGTCGCAGCTGCCTCGATCGCAGCGATCAACGCTGTCAGTGTGGCTCTCATTCCTGACAGGCTACCGAGCGATGGCACTCTGCGGCGAAACACACGCAGAAGCGGCGAGCACCAGGGCACCCGCCGCTTCTTGTCACTGCTGACCGTTACAGCGCAGCGTAGACTTCGCGCAGCAAGCGAGCGGTCTCGCTCGGAGTCTTACCAACCTTGACACCCGCGGCTTCGAGAGCTTCTTTCTTCGCCTGCGCGGTTCCCGCAGAGCCAGAGACGATGGCGCCCGCGTGCCCCATCGTCTTGCCCTCGGGCGCCGTGAATCCAGCAACATATCCGACTACCGGCTTGGTGACGTTCGCCTTGATGAACTCCGCTGCACGTTCTTCAGCGTCGCCGCCGATCTCGCCGATCATGACAATCGCCTTGGTTTCGGGATCTGCTTCGAATGCCGCGAGGGCATCGATATGGGTCGTCCCGATGATCGGGTCACCGCCGATACCAATAGCTGTCGAGAAACCGAGATCCCGCAGCTCGAACATCATCTGGTACGTGAGTGTGCCCGATTTCGATACCAGACCAATTGGACCCTTGCCAGTGATGGTTGCGGGAGTGATTCCCGCCAGAGACTCACCCGGAGTGATGATGCCTGGGCAGTTTGGACCGATGATGCGGGTGTGGTTACCGGTCGCTTTGGCATGCGCCCAGAGTTCAGCAGAATCCTTCACCGGCACGCCCTCGGTAATGATCACCAAGAGCCCAATACCAGCGTCGATCGCCTCGATCGCAGCATCCTTGGTGAAGGCCGGAGGCACAAATGCAATCGAAGTGTCGGCTCCCGTTGCCGCCATGGCCTCAGCGACGGAGCCGAACACGGGTAGCTCAATCGGCTGGCCAGCAGCATCAACGTGCGACACGGTGGTCCCCGCCTTGCGCGCGTTGACACCACCGACGATCTGCGTACCTGCGGCAAGCATCCGCGCGGTGTGCTTGGTGCCCTCTCCACCGGTGATGCCCTGCACGATGACCTTGGAATCCTTGTTCAGGAAGATAGACATGTTGTGTACTCTCTCGTCAGTCTCGTCAGTTATCGGGCGTTTGCCAGCTCGGCGGCCTTATCAGCGCCCTCGTCCATAGTGGCGGCGAGCGTCACCAGCGGGTGCGCCGCCTCCTCGAGGATGCGGCGGCCCTCATCGACGTTGTTGCCATCCAGTCGCACGACCAACGGCTTATTCGCCGCAGATCCCAGCTTTGCCAAGGCACCAACAATGCCGTTCGCCACTGCGTCACAGGCAGTGATGCCGCCAAACACATTGACAAACACAGACTTCACCTGCGGATCACCCAGAATCACGTCCAGTCCCGCAGCCATCACCTCTGCGGACGCGCCGCCGCCAATATCCAGGAAGTTGGCGGGCTTCACACCACCGTGCTGTTCACCTGCATACGCCACCACGTCGAGGGTCGACATCACGAGGCCGGCACCGTTTCCGATCACGCCAACTTCGCCGTCAAGCTTCACGTAGTTGAGATCCTGAGCCTTTGCCTTCGCTTCGAGCGGATCCTCGGCGGCTTTGTCGGCGAGCGCCTCATGCTCGGGCTGCCGGAAACTCGCGTTCTCATCGAGAGATACCTTGCCGTCGAGCGCAACAATGTCGCCAGCGCCGGTCAGCACGAGCGGGTTCACCTCAACCAGCGTGGCGTCTTCCTGTGTGTACACCTCGTACAGCTTCTGGAATACCGGGACGACCTTGCCGACCAGTTCCTCGGGGAACTTCGCAGCGCGGGCGATCTCCTCTGCCTTCGCGGCGTCAATCCCGGTGATCGGATCTACCTCGATGCGGGCAAGTGCTTCCGGCTTCTCAACCGCGAGCTGTTCGATTTCCATGCCGCCCTCGACGCTGCACAAAGACAGATACGAACGGTTCGCACGATCGAGCAGCACAGAGAAGTAGAACTCCTGCGCGATGTCGGCACCCTGTGCGACCATTACGCGCTTCACGACATGACCCTTGATATCGAGCCCCAGAATTGCCTGCGCGGCCGCGTAGGCCTCATCCGGGGTCTTAGCGACCTTCACACCACCAGCTTTGCCGCGGCCACCGGTCTTCACCTGCGCCTTCACCACGACAACCCCGCCGATCTTCTCAGCAGCTGCACGCACCTCCTCTGGAGTGTCGGCGACGATGCCGGCAAGCACCGGCACCCCGTGTTTCTCAAACAGATCGCGTGCCTGGTACTCGTACAGATCCACGTGCATTCCTTCAGTGGTAGAGAATGGTTGGCTACCGGGTGAAAATCTTGACATCAAGATACTTCCAACCCTGCAACAGCCTACACCGGCAAACTCCGCCGCACGCATAGACCGTATTATTCACTTGGATCGCGGTCCCGCAGCTCCTTCGAGTCATACATGCGACCATCCGCCCGCGACATCACATCATCGAGTGAATCCGTCGGACGCACTTGCGTCAGGCCCCACGTCCAGGCATAGGGTGCGGCACTGGCAATCTCACGCAGGCGCGCGTGTGCGGCCGCACGATCCGCGTGGATAAGGAGTAAGAATTCGTCTCCGCCGATACGCGCTACGAGATCCCGCGGCCCCAATCCCAGCGACCATGCCTGCGCGGTCGCGCACAGGGCGGCGTCGCCAGCGGCATGCCCACCCGCGTCATTCAACGCTTTGAAATCGTCAAAGTCGACCACTGCGGCAGTGAGCGGACTCCCCGAGCGCTGCGCCGCCCGAATAGCCGATGCGCCCCGTAGGCGCAGCCCGCGTCGGTTCAATACTCCGGTGAGTGGATCATAGTTCGCTCGGGCCAGAGCACGGCGGCGGAGATATGAACCCGCTTCCAGACAAAAAAACGAAATCAGTGACGCGTAAGCAAGCGCGACCCAAGTCGAGTACCCACTCGACTCGGGTTCCGGTCGCAGAAGGATCGCAATCAGGAGCAGGACGAGATTGAACGCTAGCGCTGATCGGGCGAGCACTGGTCGATAGAACCAGCCCAAGTAGAGAGCGACCATGGTCACTTCAATAAACGCACTGAGCTCGCTGTGAGCGTGTGTCGTGCGAAAGACGAAATTCGCCGACCACAGCACGAGAACCCCCACAGCTGCAAGCCCTGCCCAGCGCGGATAGCGCTTCCCTGCCACGAGCGGCAGCACGCTGAGCACCGCGAAGGCAGTCAATCCAAGCAGTGCGGTGAGCCGGTCGAGATGCAGGTGACCCAGCGATAGATCAATGAGTAGGGTGAGCGCGAGCACAGCAGTGAGCACAGCACTCGCGCCCGAGTAGTCGTTCTGGCGGCTCCACAGGCGCACCACAGCATCAGTGATCCGATGAGTCAAGCGCCTGGATTTACCCGCGGCATCGGCCCAGCGTCTCATTCGCGACCCCGTTTCACCGCATAGAGCCTCTGATCGGCTCGATCGAAGAGGGATTCGACAGTGTCGTTCGGCCTTGCCTCGCTCACACCCCATGACCAAGCGTGCGGTGAGTCCTCCCGAAGCCGACGCATCGTGGCATGCGCGTCGGAAGCATCTGCGCGATGACAGAGGATTGCGAATTCGTCGCCACCCGTGCGCCCGATGAGGTCGCGCGCGCGCAGACCCGCACGCCAATGTTCGACTGTCTCGATCAACGCGCGATCGCCCGCGGCGTGTCCGTGACGATCGTTCAGCTGCTTGAAATAGTCGAAATCAATGACGACCAAGCTCACCGGGGTGTTCCCCCGCCGCGAACGCTCCAATTCTTCTTCAGCGCGCTGCATGAATCCGGCTCTATTCATGGCGCCGGTTAAGGCGTCGGTGAACGTCTCACGCTCCGTGCGCCGCCAGAGCGCATGCCCGACTTCAAAGCAGAAGTAGGCGGCGATCAAGGATTGAACGGCCACAGCGACGCCCAGTTCTCCGTGCACGTGGAATATCGGGTTACTCAACATGACGATGGCGATGCCTGCCAGGCTGAACAACAGGATTGCGCGGTTCAACGGCGGTTGCACAAACCAGGCAAGATACAGCGCGAGAATCGGAAGCTCTTGCATGCTGGATACTGCTGACTGCGCGTTGCCGAAGCTGCTCATGAAATACAGGCTGGCAAGCGCCAATACCGAAACGAACAGCATTCCCAGCCAGCGCGGGAAGCGCCGCCCCAGCGCCAGAGCAGACACGCTGAGCACCACGGATGCCACCATCAGAATGACCAGCACTCGCAGATCAAGATCCTCACGGTGCAGCACCAGGTCGACAATCAACGTGCCGAGAAGCAGAATTCCTGTGGCAATCAGGAACCAGGCGTGAGTGTCATACCGAGAGCGGTGCGACAACCGCGCTGTACTCATGGCCCCGCTCTTCTCACCGTGGAGATCCGTAGCTTCGATCGGCACGCACTGACTCACACCGTTTCTCGTTGTATGTCGACGCCGCACACGTCAACTCTCGCTCTCCGGACGGTAGCCTGGGCTCTCCTGGCAGACCCCTGTGGTGGCACATGCATGGGAAGCATAACACGACAGGTTCTGCTGCCGCCCCCGAAAATTGCATCGAGTGCAAAAATACATTAGAATTAGGAAATTTTCTCGATCGGGGCAAGTTTCACCAGCAGTTTGCGTTCACCCACCGAGTCGAACTCGGCGTGAGCGACACGTTTTGAACCCACTCCCGTGACGGCTCTGATCCGACCCTCCCCATACTCTTCGTGTCGAATCTGATCGCCTGGAGCCAGCTCAAGATCACCGTTGTCACGCACGCCTGCCCCGATCACATTCGGAAAACCGCCGCCCGATCTCTGCGCTTGCTGCGCCAATCGCTTCCGCTCACGCCACTTGTCAAGCGCCGATTGCATGTTCCCGCTCGCGGGTTCTGCAAGCGCCGCAGAACCGGCAGATGACCCGGCACTGCCTCCAAAGCTCACCGCTGAGTCACTCTGGCGAGTGCGCCCGGAACGCACGCCCGCACGAGGTGCATTCAATGCGCGCGACTCTGTGCCGCCTCGTCCCGTCACCTCACCCGGAGACTGTCGCCAGTCAATCAAACGTTCAGGAATCTCCTGCAAAAAACGAGATGGCATCGCCACCGACACGTCACCAAACGTCGCCCGCGTGCTTGCGAGGGTGAGATATAAGCGCTTTCTCGCGCGAGTGATACCGACGTACATCAAGCGGCGTTCCTCGCTGATGCCGCCCACCTCATCGACCGACATCTGGTGTGGCAGCAAGCCTTCTTCAACCCCTGTAATGAAGACGATGGGGTATTCAAGTCCCTTTGCGGTGTGCAGGGTCATCAGCGACACCGTGCCACTCGCATCGTCGAGATCGTCTGCGGCGGCAACCAAGCTGACCTGAGTGAGGAATTCGACGAGGCCAGCCCCCGGGTTCTTGACGTCAAATTCGCGTGCAACAGCGAGCAGTTCCTCAAGGTTCTCCGCGCGTGCTTCGTCCTGGGGATCACGCTTCTCACGCAGCCGCTCGATAAGGTGCGTTTCGTCCAGTATGAGTTTCAGCACATCCGCCACCGGAGCGGGAGCCTTCGACTCCCCAACGGCATCCGTCTCGCCTCCCCCAGCAGCCATGCGCGCGGCTCGCTGTAGGAGCGTACCCAGTTCGAGCACAGATGCCCGCAGCTTCGGACCAAAGCCAATTTCTTCGGCTCGCAGCATTGCATCGTGAAACGACACCCCAACTGCTTCTTGAAAGTTGGCGAGTTGTGCCTCAGCCATCGGCCCGATACCGCGCTTGGGCGCGCCAAGCAGACGTGACCAAGAAATAGGATCGAAGGGATTCGCCAGGCTGGTCAAGTACGCCATCGCGTCTTTAATTTCGGCGCGATCGTAGAACTTCGTCCCTCCCAGCACGCGATATGGCACCGCTGAGCGGATGAGCAGTTCTTCGAGCGCGCGCGTTTGCGAGTTGGTGCGATAGAAAACGGCAATGTCGCCGTACGCCAGGCCGGCACGATGCAGATCCTCAATTTCCTCGGCGACAAAGCGCGCCTCGTCATGCTGCGAGTAGCCCGTGAAGCCAATGATTTTGTCACCATCGCCCTCCGCGGTCCAGAGGTTCTTTTCTTGCCGATCGAAGTTGTTGCCGATCACCGCATTTGCAGCGCTCAGGATGTTCTGAGTAGAGCGGTAATTCTGTTCAAGCTTGACGACCTCGGCTCCTGGAAAATCACGCTCGAACTCCACGATATTGCGAATGTCCGCACCCCGGAACGCATAAATCGACTGGTCACTATCGCCTACCACTGTCAAGCTCGCCCCAGGAATCTGCCCCAGCGCATCGACCTCACTTTCTCGCACCTGCGGGTTGAGTCGTGCTGCAACTTCAGAAGACACCGGACGAGTGAGCTCGCGGATCAGCGAGTACTGGGCATGGTTGGTGTCTTGATACTCATCAACCAAGATGTGACGGAACCTTCGCTGATACACCGCGGCAACCTCTGGGTGCGCGCGGAACAAGTGGACGGTCTGCCCGATCAGGTCATCAAAGTCAAAGGCATGCGCTCTGCGCAAATGCTGCTCGTACGCCTGAAATATCTCGACAAACAGCCGTTCACGCGGGTCACTCAGATTGGCGGTCGCCGCATAGGACGAAGCGTCCGCAAGTTCATTCTTCAGCTTGGAGATCTTTGCGCCAGAATTTGCCGGCGTAAAACCGTAGCTGTCCGCCTCAAGCTCCTTGATGATTCGCTTCAGCAGCGCACGGGAATCTGCAGAATCGTAAATCGTAAAACCGGAACCGTACCCGAACCGTTCGGACTCACGGCGCAGAATTCGCACGCACGCTGAGTGAAAGGTCGAGATCCACATGCCTTCGGCAGCCTCACCCAGCAGCTCCTGCACGCGATCACGCATTTCGGCAGCGGCCTTATTCGTGAACGTGATTGCGAGGATCTGGCTGGGCCAAGCCTCACGATTGCGGATCAGCTGAGCGATACGGTGTGTGAGCACCCGCGTCTTACCGCTGCCAGCCCCCGCGACAATCAACAGCGCATCGCCACGAGCTTCAACCGCCCGACGCTGCTGCGGGTTCAGGCCTGCCACCAGGGGATCCTCGCCCTGCGGCGATGGGCCGCCCAACGGGATACCGTTCGGGGCGATCAATTCGAAGTCACTCATCGTGCCACCAGTCTAGATTCCCGCACCGACGCAGCGCTGAGGGGCCGCTGCCGCATTGCGCAAACCCCCACCGCTTGGGCTATCAGACAGAATAGGGGGATGCGACAGCACACCCGCCCGACCATTCTGATCTTCGCCACCGGTGGCACCATTGGGATGCACGATGCGGGTCGAGGACTCGTCGCCGATCCAGATTTTCCCGAGGCGCTGGAAGTGTTGGTTTCGGGAATCTGTGCGCGACTCGGTGCGGATTTTCGCATCAATCACCTCACGCCACCCATCGACAGTGCAAACGCAGATGCAGACACTGCCCCGCGTATTGCTCGCGCCGTGCGGGCACGGGTACACACGCATCGGCCACGCGGGGTCGTCATTCTGCACGGCACCGACACACTCAGCTTCACCGGAGCACGCCTCGCGTTTGACCTGGCAGAGCTGGGAGCCCCGGTGGTACTGACCGGCAGCCTACTTCCGCACGGTGCAGCAGAAAGTGACGCTCGCGCAAATCTTGCGCTCGCAATCTCAGCGGCATTGCGAGCCCGCCCCACAGCCCCAGTGTCTATCGCCTTCGGTGGAGCACTGTTGCCGGCGGTGCGTGCCACCAAGCATCACACCGATGCGGTGACCGCTTTTCAGGCTGAACGGCCGCTCGCAGCAAACCCGATCGGCACACCTCGCCCATCACCCGAGTTGCCCCCGCGCCCGGGCGACCCAGCTCGTATCGTGTCCTTCCGGTTTGTTCCCGGCGTCACCGCGGATGACCTGCGTGCCGCGGCCAGCGCACAACCAGACGGAATCGTGCTGGAATGCTACGGCAGTGGCAACGCACCGGTCGCAAAGCCCGGCATGCTTGAAGCCCTGCGCGACGTGTGCGCACAAATTCCTGTCGTTGCGATTACGCAGTGCGCCGCTGGCGCCGTCGACCTTGAACGGTATGCGGTCGGTCGCCAGTTGGCCAGCACCGGCGTCATCGACGGCGGAGATATGACGCTTGAAGCCGCGCTTGCGAAACTCGCATTCGCCGTGGATCGCGGAACGTCTGGCCCTGCACTCCGTGGCCTGCTGAGCGCAAACCTTGTCGGCGAGCGCAGCATCTAATCGAGCAGTTGCCTGGCAAGATCCGGGTGATCCACAAAAATGCCATCAACGCCTGAATCACACACCCGCTTCCACTCGGTGCGCCAATCGCCAAACGTCGCCGTGTCCGCAGAGCTACGGTGTGCCCGGTCAAGAAACGCATTCTCCGGTCGCAGCGTCCAGGTATAGACCTGCAAACCCCGCGCGTGTGCGCGCGTGACAAGGTCCGTGTGGCCCGATCCACCGGGGGTTAACAGATCTGCCTTTGCAACGCTGATGCCGTCGACGCGGCCCTGCAGGGCGTGAAGTCCGTCGTCACTGCGGTACCACGCCCAACTGTGCGTAGCTTCCCCGCTGGTCGCACGCTCATCGGCAGGCACGCCCGTGGTTTCAGTCAGAAAAACTAACGACCCCCGCACACCAGCTGCGCGCAGTCGATCCAGCACACCGAGTTCAAAACTCTCAATGATCAGCTGCTGCGGCCGATCTGCCCAGCCTGCGGCCGTCAATTCGGCGATGAGCAGCGCGGCGAGATTCCACCCTAAGCCGGAGAAGTAATGCGCATGCTTCAATTCGATGACCGCAATGATCGGCATTTCCCGAGCAGAACTTTCCTGATCAACCAGGCCCAGCACATCACGCAGGCTGAGCAGCGGCTCGAGCCCGTCATGCTGCGCATTCGCTGCCCGCAGGTGCGGCACACGCTCGCGACACCGCAGTGTCTGTAACTCTGCCCAGGTGAAATCCTCGGTAAACCAACCAGTGAGACGTTCTCCATCGACCACTTTCGTGGTGCGGCGCGCCGCAAACTCCGGGTGATCAGCGACATCAGTCGTGCCAGAGATCTCGTTTTCATGCCTCACGACCAACACGCCGTCTCGAGTCACCACCACGTCAGGCTCAACCGCATCCACACCTTGCGCAGCGGCGAGACGATACGCGGAGGCGGTGTGCTCAGGCCGGTACCCCGAGGCGCCACGATGACCGATTACGAGGGGTACGCGGGCGAGTGGATCCACCATAGCTGCACCCTAACGCGGTGAAGTGAACAACGAGAGAATCACAGCCATTCAAAAGCTCGTCTCGATAGAGTAGTCACACCCTACCCGCCCCTCAAAGGAGCCCGAGGAATGAGTAACCCCGCACTGTCCAACAACCCAGCGTTGAATGGTAAGACCCTCACTGCAGAGGAATTGCGTCGCATCTACGATCAGCCAGCGGCAACGCTGCAGCGGCCAGGTGTCGACGAGCCCCAGACTGCTGGCGCTGGCGAGCAGCTGCCACCGGTCACCGGCAGCGCCAACCCGATGACCTACGAGAACACCATCTCAAAGACCGCGATGCTGTTCATTGTGGTGCTTGCTACCGCTGCAGTCGGTTGGTTCTTCCCCATTCTGATGCTGCCCGGTGCGATCATCGGCTTGGTGCTTGGCCTCGTGAACTCCTTCAAGAAGGAGCCGAACGTCGCACTGATCGTCGGATACGCTGCCGCGCAGGGCCTGTTCCTCGGCGGCATCTCGGGCATCTTTGAAGCGCAATGGGCAGGCATCGTCACACAGGCAATCATTGGTACCTTCTCGGTGTTCGGTGTCACCCTGCTGCTCTTCCGCAGCGGTAAAGTGCGCACCAGCCCGCGCATGAACAAGATTGTGCTGATCGCGATGGTCGGCTATCTCGTATTCTCGCTCGTCAACTTCGTGCTGATGCTCACCGGTGTGGTCACTGACCCGTGGGGTCTGCGCAGCGGCTGGTTGGGTCTTGCCATTGGCGCGATCGCTGTGCTGCTTGCCGCCTACTCACTGGTGATGGACTTCGAGCTGGTGCAGAACGGTGTGCGCAATCGCGTGCCTGAGCGCTACGGCTGGTCAGCAGCGTTCGGCATCACAGTAACGCTGATTTGGCTGTACCTCGAGATCCTGCGTATTCTCGCGATTTTGCGCGGCGACTAGTCTCCATCGGTGGATCTTCATCGGATCCACAACTGCATCGGGCAGGAACCATCATTGCGATCACGCGATGCGGTCTCCTGCCCGATGGCGTTCTTGCGGAAACATCCGCTCGAGAAACACAAAAAGCGGGAGGCCAGAAATGGCCTCCCGCTTAACGCTTGTCACATGACAGCCGAGGCCG
>CAZTBS010000016.1:0-14468 GCA_964612125.1 uncultured Leucobacter sp.
GAGACGGCCTCGGAGTGAGCTACGGGAGGCCAGAAATGGCCTCCCGCTTAACGCTTGTCACATGACAGCCGAGGCCGAGACGGCCTCGGAGTGAGCTACGGGAGGCCAGAAATGGCCTCCCGCTTAACGCTCACTCCCATTCGATGGTTCCGGGCGGCTTCGACGTAACGTCAAGCACGACGCGGTTCACCTCAGGTACCTGATTCGTGATCCGATTCGAAATCTTCGCGAGTACCTCGTAAGGCACACGGGTCCAATCCGCGGTCATAGCGTCCTCTGAGGACACCGGTCGCAGCACAATCGGGTGCCCGTAGGTGCGCCCGTCACCCTGCACGCCAACCGAGCGCACATCAGCGAGCAGCACAACCGGGCACTGCCAGATTTCTCCATCAAGCCCGGCGGCGGTGAGTTCCTCACGCGCAATTGCATCAGCAGCCCGCAGAATCTCCAGGCGTTCTTCGGTCACCTCACCAATGATGCGGATTCCCAGCCCCGGACCCGGGAACGGCTGCCGCGACACGATCGCCTCCGGGAGGCCGAGTTCGCGGCCGATCGCACGCACCTCATCTTTGAACAGGTCACGCAACGGTTCAACCAGCTCGAATGTCATGTCTTCGGGAAGGCCGCCCACATTGTGATGGCTCTTGATATTCGCGGTACCAGATCCACCCCCCGACTCAACGACATCGGGGTACAGAGTGCCCTGTACCAGGAAGCGAATTGGCTCCCCATCAGATTCAGAAGCCTCGGCGATGAGCTCAGCTTCGGCCTGTTCAAAAGTGCGAATGAACTCGCGGCCAATAATCTTGCGTTTGGTCTCCGGATCGGTCACCCCCGCAAGCGCACGCAAGAACTGCTCGCGCGCATCAACTGTCACCAGGCGCACACCGGTGGAAGCGACAAAGTCCTCCTCAACCTGCCGACGCTCATCTTGCCGCAGCAAGCCGTGATCAACAAACACGCACACCAGCTGATCACCAACTGCCTTCTGCACGAGCGCAGCGGCCACTGCCGAATCCACGCCGCCAGAGAGACCGCAAATCACCTTGCCCGAGCCGACCTGTGCACGAATGCGTTCGATCTGCTCCGCGATGACATTGCCGGCGTTCCAGTCAGCGGGTATGCCGGCCACGCGATGCAAGAAATTCTCGATGATCTGCTGCCCGTGGTCACTGTGTCGAACCTCAGGATGCCACTGCACGCCATACATCTTGCGGGCTGCCGACCCAAAGGCAGCCACCGGGGTCACTGCAGTTGCAGCGAGCACCTCGAAACCCCCGGGAGCGCGCTGCACCGCATCGCCGTGACTCATCCAGACGTTTTGCTCGGTGGGCTGACCGGCGAGGATCTCACCGCCGCCTGCGAGAACTGTCGCTGCAGTAGCGCCGTACTCGCGATCGCCGGTGTTGCCCACCTCGCCGCCCAGAGCACGAGCCATCACCTGGAAGCCGTAGCAAATGCCGAGCACCGGCACACCGAGCTCGAAAATCGCCCCGTCAAACTGCGGAGCGCCCTCCTCGTATACCGACGACGGCCCACCCGAGAGCACAATGGCTAGCGGCTGCTTCGCCTGCACTTCGGCAGCGCTGATGGTGTGCGGGACCAACTCTGAGAACACACCCGCCTCGCGAACTCGCCGCGCAATGAGCTGCGCATACTGCGCACCAAAGTCAACGACGAGCACCGGGCGGTGCGCTGTCTGGGATTCTGCGGTCATGAACGGCCTTCCGAGGTGTGAGCGGACTGGGCCGCGGGAGTATCAGGGGAAGTGTGCGGCGCCGGTGCGACAGATGGAGTGTCACCATGCGCGGCAAGATATGCGTTGACTTCGCGTGCGACCCGCACCTCCAAGAAGAAGGACATCAACGGAATGACACCGCCCAGTGCGAGCAGCAAGAACTTGAGGAAGTTCCATCGCATAGGGCTCCACAGCATGAAGTTGGAAATGAGGTACACCACATAGAACCAACCGTGAGCGATCAGGATGGCCTTGAACAGGTCGAATCCTGCGGGCTGGTACTCGCTTTCCACGCCCTCTGGTGCGATCGGCTCGAAGCGGGCAAAGCCTTCGGGGGTGAAGAGGAAGAGCTGCACCTGAAAGGCGTACTTCATCACCATTACGGCGCACAGCAGCAGCAGCATGGTGCCGGTGATCACCGAGGTGACCTTGTAGACCTTCAGCGCCCGGCGAATCCGCGGGTAGTCGGCTGGCTTGGGCTGCAGAACCATGGTGTCCATTCTATTCGAGGGTGATCAGGCGCATCGCGACTCAGCCGCGCACAGCTTATACCGCGTATTCCGCGTCCGCGTTCGACTGCGATTGGCGCAACAGCCGCAGTTCGTGTTCTTTCTCCCAGGCATCGCGGGCGAGGCGATACCAGAAGAAAATTGCAAACCCAGCAAACACCACCCATTCCACCGCGTAGAACAGGTTGAGCCAGTTGATCTTCTCCACGGGAAGGGGTGGCACGGAGTCAATAATTGCAAGCCCGAAGGCTCCGAATGCGGCCGGGTCGAGCAGTTCGCCTGCGCTCGCGGGGTGCAGTACCAAAAACCCCGCGTAGGCTGGCCCGTCAAACGGCTGCCACAGGTTCACCAGTTGCGCTGGCGCCATACTTGCAATGCGCTGCGGTGATTCTGTGGCTTGCGGATTCACCGCTCCGTCGGGTGGCATGTACCGCCCCTCAACGGTCAGTTGGACGCCCGGCTGAGCGAGCTCAGCTTCGAGCCTGTCGATGGCCCGCTCCGCCTGCTCCGCCGTGGGGGCCCAGCCCAGCGCGACCGCAAGCTGCCCGTTGGTCGTGGCAAGGTGCCCGCTCACCCACGCACCCACATCCTCACGATGGGTACGGGATTCAATGACCCGAAAATCACCCGGCACGAGCACGCCCGAGGTGGTGACCACCATTCCCGCCGCGCGATCATTTACCGGAATGCCAGCGTCGGTCACTTCAGTGATCGGGCGCGCACGCTCCGTGCTGACCGAATCTGCAGCTTCCTGCTGCACCGCAAACCCCAGCTGCCACTGTCCTAACCAGGCGAACGCCGCGGCAACGACCATCGCCAAGACGAGCGCTGCGATCCACTGTGGGCGCCGCATCACCTGCCCAAGCGTCGGCTCACCCTCATACTGAGGGCGCCGCTTGCGGGGCATTGACGTGCTAATGTTCCAGCGCTCCTTGCGTGTGACGAGCGAGATTTCGCGTCCACCCAGTGGATCGCGGTACGGCAGAATTGTATCGGCCGCGCGCGAGAAGAAGCTGAGCGCGGGAGCTACTCCCCCGGCTCTGGTGCGCCTAAGCGCACACGATCCGCCGCCTCATCGCTGATCTGTTGCTGACTCGCGATCTCTGCTTCGACACGCGCCAGGTACCGGTCGATCTCGGTCTGGGTCTGTTGCTCGTTCCAACCCAGCACCTCCGCCATCAGTCGCGCGGCTACCGGAGCCGCCGAGACGCCACGATCCCAAGCTTCGATAGAGATACGGGTGCGGCGCGCGAGCACATCGTCGAGATGCAGTGCTCCCTCATGGCTTGTCGCGTAGACGACTTCTGCCGCCAGGTAGTCGTCGGCACCCGGCAGCGCTTCGGCGAGCGCAGGACGCGCACGAATCAGGTCGAGAAGTTCGTGCGCGAGCGCCCCGTAGCGGCGCAGCAGATGCTCAATGCGAGTTGGGTGCACATCGAAAGCGCGTGCCAGGCGATGACGCTGGTTCCAGGCCGCTCGATACCCCTCCGCGCCCAGCAACGGCACATCGTGGGTGATGGATTCGGAAAATCGTCCGTCGAGAGCATCGACAGCCGCATCAATGGCATCCTTCGCCATCACTCGATATGTGGTCCACTTGCCGCCTGCCACCATCACCAGTCCCGGCACGGGTTGCGCAACCAAGTGTTCGCGCGACAACCGCGAAGTTTCTTCGCTTTCACCTGCCAGCAACGGGCGCAGCCCCGCGAATACTCCCTCGACGTCATCGCGAGTCAGCGGGGTCTTCAGAACCCGATTCACCCGCTCCAGCAGATAGTCGATGTCTGCGGCGGTCGCGGCAGGGTGCGCTAGATCAAGCTCCCAGTCGGTATCGGTGGTGCCGATGAGCCAGTGTCTGCCCCACGGGATGACAAACAGTACGCTTTTCTCGGTGCGCAGCAACAGTCCGTACTTCGAGCGGAAACGATCCCGGGGTACGACGAGATGCACCCCCTTCGACGCGCGCACCGCGAATGTTGCACGCTCACCCACCAGGCTCTGCAGTTCACTGGTCCAGACCCCGGTAGCGTTCACCACTTGCTTCGCACGAATCTCGAAGGTATCGCCCGTGAGGAGGTCTCGGGCGGTCACGCCAACCACCCGCTCCCCCACCTTCACGAATCCCTCAACACGCACGCGACTCGCCACATGCGCGCCGTATGCGGAAGCCGTTCGTGCGAGCATCGCGACGTATCGTGCATCGTCAACCTGTGCGTCGCTGTAGCTCAGCCCACCCCGGAACGCACTCTGACGTAACCCCGGAGCCTCACGCTGCAGCCGTGCGCGCGACAGGTGTCGATGCCATGGCACCCCAGGCGATCGCCCACCGGTGCGCGCGAACAGGTCGTACAGGGTCATTCCCGCTCCGACGTACACGCGTTCAATCAACGGTGCAGTCACTGGGTACACAAAGCGCACCGGCCGCACCAAATGTGGCGCGATCCGCTGCAACAGCAGACCACGCTCGCGCAGCGCCTCCCGCACCAGCGAGAAGTTCAGTTGCTCGAGATAGCGGATCCCACCGTGCACCAGCTTCGATGATCTGCTGGAGGTTCCAAACCCCCAGTCACGCGCCTCAACCAGCCCAGTCGAGAGGCCGCGTGTGACAGCGTCAAGCGCAGCACCAGTGCCGGTGATACCGCCACCGACCACCAACACATCAAGTTCATGCGCTGGGTCACGCAGGGTAGCGATGGCTGCGCCGCGCTCAGCAGGCCCCAGTCGATGATTCCGTCGTGATTCCTGCCGCTGCATGTCGCTATCTCTCCGCGTAGACAATCCCGACGCGCTGGAATTCCTTCAGCTCGGAATAGCCGGTCGTTGCCATCGCACGTCGCAGCGCACCCATCAGGTTCGCTGTGCCATCTGCCACGTGGGCTGGCCCGGAAACAATCTCAGTGAGAGGGGCGACCTGCCCGACGCGCATGCGCTTGCCGCGCGGCAGATCCTCGTGATGAGCTTCCTGCCCCCAGTGCCAGCCCTGACCGGGGGCATCGGTGGCGCGGGCGAGCGTGGCTCCGAGCATTACTGCGTCGGCGCCGCAGGCGACCGCCTTGATGACGTCTCCCGACGTACCCAACCCGCCATCGGCGATCACATGCACGTAGCGTCCGCCAGATTCATCGAGATAGTCGGAGCGCGCACCGGCAACATCGGCAATCGCGGAGGCCATTGGCGCGCGGATACCGAGCGTCGCACGAGTGGTGGAGGATGCCCCGCCACCGAAACCAACCAGCACACCGGCCGCTCCGGTACGCATCAGATGCAATGCCGACTGGTAGGTGGCTGCGCCGCCCACGATCACGGGCACGTCGAGCTCATAGATGAACTGCTTCAAGTTCAGCGGTTCACGTCCCTCAACAGAGACATGCTCTGCCGAGACGGTATTGCCGCGGATCACAAACAGGTCCACTCCGGCCTTGATGACCGTATCGTGAAACTCTGCGGTGCGGTGTGGTGACAGCGCACCAGCAACAGTCACGCCCGCTGCGCGAATCTCACCCAGCCGGTCACGGATAAGCTCCGGGCGGATCGGCGCAGCGTACATCTCCCGCATCCGCTTCACCGTGTCTGCGTCGTCGCTGAGTGTTGCCAGCTCGTCAAGCAACGGCTGCGGATCCTCGTACCGCGTCCACAGACCCTCCAAGTTGAGCACACCAAGCCCGCCCAGCTGACCGAGCGCAATCGCTGTCTGCGGTGACATCACCGAGTCCATGGGCGCACCCAACACCGGGATCTCAAACTGGAAGGCGTCAATCGACCACTGCGTCGAAACCACCTCGGGGTCGCGTGTCCGGCGCGTCGGCACAATGCCGATTTCATCAAAGGTATAGACGCGTCTTGCCCGCTTGCCGCGGCCGATCTCGATCTCGTTACTCACCCAACCAGCCTACCTGTTGAGGGTAACCGGCCAGTGAACGGCCTACTTCTTGTAGTTGGGCGCTTCAACTACCATTTGCACGTCGTGAGGATGGCTCTCTTTCAAACCCGCCGGTGTGATACGCACAAACTGGCCGCGTTCTTTGAGTTCGGTGATGTTTCTCGCACCCACGTAGAACATCGACTGTCGCAAACCACCGATGAGCTGGTGCGCGACGGAGCCCAGGGGTCCACGATACGGCACCTGCCCCTCGATACCTTCGGGGATCAGCTTCTCATCGCTCGGAACGTCGGCCTGGAAGTACCGATCCTTCGAATACGACGTGCGTTCACCGCGGGTCTGCAACGCACCCAAAGAGCCCATTCCGCGGTAGTTCTTGTACTGCTTACCGCCGACAAACACCAGGTCACCGGGACTTTCGTCGGTGCCAGCGAGGAGTGAACCGAGCATCACCGATGACGCACCCGCAACCAGCGCCTTAGCAATGTCACCCGAGTACTGCAGGCCACCATCAGCGATCACAGGAACCCCTGCGGGCGTCGCGGCTTTCGCGGCCTCGTATACGGCGGTCACCTGCGGCACACCGACGCCAGCAATCACACGGGTCGTGCAGATCGAGCCTGGACCAACGCCCACTTTGACCGCGTCTGCACCTGCTTCAACGATTGCACGCGCACCGGCATAGGTGGCGACGTTACCACCGATCACATCGATCGCAGCAAAGGCGGGATCAGCCTTGAGCTTCGCAATAATATCGAGCACGCCCCGACTATCGCCATTTGCAGTATCGACCACCAGCACGTCGACACCCGCCTCCAGAAGCTCGCCCGCGCGCTTCCATGCGTCACCGAAGAACCCGATACCGGCACCCACGCGGAGCCGACCTGCGTCGTCCTTCGTGGCGTTCGGATACTGTTCTTCCTTATCGAAATCCTTGACCGTGATCAGACCGGTCAGCTTGCCTGCGCCATCTACCAGCGGCAGCTTCTCGATCTTATGCTTGCGGAAAATTTCTGCGGCATCAGCTCTCGATATTCCTGCGGGAGCAGTAATCAGTGGCATCGGTGTCATGACCTCACCCACCCGCAGGGTGGCGCGCTCAGACGGGTCAATGAACCGCATGTCACGGTTCGTGATGATGCCCACCAGCGTGCCCTGTTTGTCAACGACCGGGAGGCCAGACACCCGGTACTCGCCGCACAACGCATCCACTTCCGCGACCGTCGCCTCGACGGAAGTGGTGACGGGGTTCGTAATCATCCCGGCTTCGCTCCGCTTGACGCGGTCGACCATCTCAGCCTGATCCTGGATAGAGAGGTTCCGATGCAGAATCCCAATGCCCCCGTTACGGGCCATGGCAACCGCCATCCGGGTCTCCGTCACCGTGTCCATTGCCGCAGAAATCAGCGGAATTCCCAGCCGAATGCGGCGAGTGAGCTGCGTGGAAGTGTCGGCTTCGCTGGGAATCACATCGGTGTGCGCTGGGAGCAGCAGCACATCGTCGTAGGTCAGACCGGTGAAGGCGAACGGATCACGCTGTTCCATGGAAACCTCTTTTAATTACAGATCGGAGCGGTGGTACGGGTGAACGACGCTGTCCGGCAACCTGAGAAGGGTCGTCAGACCAGTGTAATCGCAGCGCGGGCCCCGCACGGCGCACGACAGATCATGGCGTCACTGTTGTCGCAATCGGGCCAGTAGATGTGGTGGGCACAGGGGTCGACTGCCCCCTCGATCGCCTGGCAGCCATGACCATGTCCGTCACCAAGATGATCAGGGCGATCCACACCGTGCCAAAGCCAATCCACCGAGCGAGCGGCATGTCTTCATGAAAAATGAAGTACCCGGAGAGGAAGCCGAGAATTGGCGTCAAGAACTGAATAAAGCCCGTGTGTGTCAGCGGCAGACGCCGATTCGCCGCGCCAAAAAACAGGAGTGGGATCGCCGTTGCAACCCCGCTCAGCAGGAGCGGGATCGTTACAGCGGGCCCATGGGTGAAGGCTTGCAAGGTTCCACCTGCGATCACAATGACCAGCAGTTGGAGCAGCGCGAGCGGAACACCGATGATGGTTTCGACCGTAAACCCAGACAGCGCATCAATATCTTCGCTGGCTTGTTTTCGCACGGCACCATAGAGCGCGAAGGTCAACGCAAGCCCCAAGGCGATCCAGGGGAACCCTCCGTAGGCGATGGCGGCAACCACCACGCCTGCCGCGGCAATACCGACCGCCACCCACTGCGCAACTCGCAAGCGCTCTCGACGCAGAAATACGCCGAGTAGCACCGTCATGAGTGGATTAATGAAGTACCCCAGTGACGCCTCAATGATGTGGCCAGTCACGATTGCCACAACAAAGACTTGCCAGTTGGCGTAGAGCAATACCCCGGACAGCACAAACCATCGGAGCTGCCGCGGGGAACGAAAGATTCGCAGGACCGGCGACCAGGCGCTCGTCACAGAAACCGCGATCACACAAAACGCGAACGCAGTGATGACTCGCCACGGCACAATTTCGACCGGACCAACCGGGGTGAGGAGCGCAAAGAATAGCGGGAAGGCACCCCACGACAGATAGGCAGCAAGGCCGTACACGTAGCCAGCCCGATTGATCATTGCGCCAGCTTAGTACCATTGCACTGGCGCAGTTGAGGTGCGTGCCGACGCAAAACAAAGGGACCGGTGCAATGCACCGGTCCCTTCAAAGATAGCTGCGCGTTTAGCGCTCGACCACAGCGAGAATATCGCGAGCCGACAGCACGAGGAACTCCTCGCCACCGTACTTCACCTCGGTGCCACCGAACTTCGAGTAGAGCACCACATCACCAATGGCAACGTCGAGCGGAACGCGATTGCCGTTGTCATCGATGCGGCCGGGGCCGACTGCCACAACTTCGCCCTCCTGGGGCTTTTCCTTGGCGCTGTCGGGGATAACCAAACCAGAAGCGGTCGTCTGTTCTGCTTCGACCTGCTTGATGACAATGCGATCTTCGAGCGGCTTGATGGAGACCGACACGGTTGACCTCTTTCTTGAAGCGGGAATAACGATATACAGCGCCCAGGGTCGGGCGCCCTACCTGGGATTCTAGGGTCTTCGCTAGCACTCTCGCAAGGTGAGTGCTAGAAGTCGTCTTGCGGATCGCGACAAGCGAACACGACCCCACTGCAGTGCCCCGCGCGTTCTCTCCGCCTGCCGGCGCGCTGCATCACAGGTCTCGATTCGCAGGCACCTGCTGTGGGATAATTCGAAGCGGACTGACAGGGGCATCAGAGCCCGTCAGCGAATAGCGAGGAGTCCCCCATGTCGACCCCCTACGACCCGAACCAGCCCCAACAGCCGGCAGCACCGCAGCCTCAGCCACAGTATGCCGCACCGCAGCAGTATGCCGCACCGCAGCAGCCGGCACCGCATGCGCCGACAAACACGATGGCGATCATCGCTTTGATTGCTTCCATCATTGTCAGCGTGGTCGGTGTCATCCTCGGACACATCGCACTGAGCCAGATCAAGAAGACCGGAGAAGGCGGCCGCGGTCTAGCAATCGCTGCGCTCATCATCGGCTACATCGGTGTCGCTGGCTGGTTGATTGCCATTGTGGTGTGGATCGCCATCATCGCCTCCGTCGGCATGAGCGGATTGTCCTACTAACTAACGGCATCGATTCCGAGCTCTTACGTACAGAAAGATTCTTATGTCTACCCCCACCCCGCAGAGCCCCGAGCAACCGACGACAGTCCTTCCCGACGTTGACTCGAACACGGACGCGACTGGCGATGCCGCCAGTGATCAGTTAGCACCGAACAGCTACCCAGCAGCTCCGCCGCTGCCGCAACGAGCAACCACGCTTGCTGAAATGAACGCTTTTGCGATGATTGCTATTGTGCTGGCGTTCATTCAACCGATCGCTGGCATTGTGTTCGGACACATGGGTCTGCACCAGATCAAGCGAAACGGTGATGCTGGTCGCGGAGTCGCGCTGACAGCGTTGATTATTGGATATGTGATGGTTGCGGGTGTCGTACTGGCGATTGTCACCTACTTTGCGTTCATCATCATCATGATCGCAACGATGGGGGCTGCTTTCTCAGAGTTCGACCCTTCCGCGTTTGACGACTCGTTCTAAGGCATGAGCGCAGACACAGTCGGGCCCCGGGGTGCATCCCCGGGGCCCGCCCGTTTCACGCTCCCGCCGGGTTCTGATGTACTGTTCACGCCGCGCGGACAGACTCTGCTCGGTGAGATCGCTGCATCACGCACCACTGGCAAGAACGCACTGCAGATAGGTACCTGGCTGCGCGCGCAGGGCGTTGCGCCTGATGAGGCTGCCGTGCTGCTTAGTCAAGCAGAGCTTCGTGCCCGCGCAGTGCTGAAATTTGGGTCAGATGCCGCTCACCTGCTGTTCACCCCGGCTGGGCTTGAACAGGCAACTCGCGGCAGCGTCAGCAAGCTGCATGCGAAGCGGTTCGCAGCCGCCGGGTGCACCCTCGTTGCAGATCTGGGCTGCGGTATCGGGGGTGAATCCCTTGCCCTGCGCGCGGCAGGCATCGGAGTACGCGCCGTTGACATTGACCCGTTGACCGCGCGCATCGCTGCGCATAATTTGGCATTGCTCTCCTCCCCCAAGGTTCCGACAACCGTGCTGAACGCTGCTGCCGAGTCGACTGATCTCACTGGTGTGGATGGCATATTCCTCGATCCAGCCCGCCGCACCGCCGGTCATCGCAACACTCGGCGGCTCGAGTCGCCGGACGACTATTCTCCGCCGCTCAGCTTCGCATTCGCGCTGGCCCACGACTTCCCCACCGGTGTAAAACTTGGACCAGGATTCCCGCGCGAGCTCATCCCCGACACGGCAGAAGCCCAGTGGATCTCGGTAGACGGGCAGCTCGTTGAAACGGGGCTCTGGTTCGGCAAGGTCGCGCGGCCAGGCATCCATCGCGCGGCGCTTGTCATTCGCGGTCAACAGCATCATGAGCTCACCGCGCAGGCTGATGCCGCCGATGCCGAAGAACGCGGGCTCGGGCAATACCTCTATGAGCCGGATGGTGCCGTGATCCGCGCGCGTCTGATCGGACTGCTCGCCGAGCACATGAATGCTGGCATGCTCAGCGCACAGATTGCCTACCTCACGAGTGACACGCTTGTGGCGACACCCTTCACCTCTGCATTCCGCGTGATCGACGAACTACCTGCACACGAAAAGCATCTGCGGCGGGCCCTGCAGGATCGTGGCATCGGCACCCTGGAGATCAAGAAGCGCGGTGTCGATGTGGATCCTGCCGCGCTGCGTACCCGGCTCAAGTTGCGCGGGCCCGAGAGCGCAACGCTTATTCTCACTCGCGCACAAGGTAGGCACATGGCTCTGCTCGCGGAGCGCTGCTAGGCGGGTTCGATCGTTACTGCCTCCGGCAGGAACTGCACGAGCACTCGCTCGTCTGTTTCGAAAAGCTCGCGTGCCGCATGCTGCACGGTCAGTAACTCGCCACTCTCGCATCGCACGAGCGTGCGGCGATGTGCGCCCAGGAAGCCGCTGGACACTACGGTACCGGGCACACCGTTGCGCGGCTCCCTTGACTGATCCGTACTACTCACCGCGCGCCTGACCAGTTGCAGATGCTCGGGACGCACAAAGGCCGTGACTGTCGAACCTTCGGCAAGGTTCGCATGCGGGAGCGCGGGAAGCGCGGTACCGTGCAGTCGCACCGATCCAGCATGCACAGTCCCGAGGATGCGGTTGGACTCTCCGATGAATGAAGCAACGAACGGTGTGGCAGGTCTCCGATACAGCTCCTCGGGATGCCCCAGCTGCTCAATCACACCATCGCGCATGACCGCGACGCGATCCGCCACAGCCAAGGCCTCTTCCTGATCATGCGTCACAAAGATCGTAGTGATACCCAGTTCGGCCTGAATGGCTTTGATTTGGTCACGCAAACGTACACGAACCTTCGCATCAAGCGCGGAGAGCGGCTCGTCGAGCAAGAGAGCACGCGGCCGCGTGACAAGCGCACGCGCAAGCGCCACACGCTGCTGTTGCCCTCCCGACAGAGTATGCGCATAGCGCTCCGCCAAGTGCGCCAGCCCCACCAGTTCCAGCGCGTCAGCCACCCTGTCCCCGCGTTCACTGGCTACCACCTTCCGCATCCGGAGGCCAAACTCAACGTTCTGCCGCACCGTCATATGCGGAAACAGCGAATACGCCTGAAAAACGACCCCCATGTCACGCTTGTTTGCGGGTATCCGCGCAATATCGCGACCCTCGACGCTGATTTCGCCACGCGTGACCGTCTCGAGACCTGCGAGACAACGCAACAGCGTGGTTTTCCCACACCCGGAAGGTCCGAGCAGCGCTACGAACTCTCCTGGCTCTACGTCGAGCTCAATGCCACGCAATACCGTGTGTGAGCCATACTGCTTTGTCACACCAGAGAAGCGAATCCTCGTTCCCGCGGATGTTCCCGTCGTAAGCCGATCACTCATGGGCATGTAACTCCTGCAGGTTTCGGGCGCGTCGCCTACGCGCAGCATCGACCGTGGCGAACGCAAACAAAAGCGCAAAGACAATGACGAGGGACAGCAACGAGGTAATGACCGCGGCGTACGGATCACTCTTCGACACTTCCACCAGCGCCACCTGCATCGTTACTCGATTCAACAGTGACGACACCGTAAACTCACCCAGCACGACGGCTGCGGTAATCAACGTGGCACTGGTCAACCCTGTGCGCAAACACGGAACGATAATTCGGGTCAACACCGTGAGCCAACTTGCCCCCAGAGTGCGGGCCGCTTCGGCCAGTGTTGCAGCATGTATGCCCTGCAGATCAGAAGCGATCGCACGGTAGACGAACGGGAGCACCAGCACACCATAGGCAAATCCAAGCGTCCAGATACCGCCGCCGAATATCTGCGCGATCACCCGGTAGAGCGGTGCAAAACCAACGACCAGCACGATCGCCGGAATAGCAATCGGGAGTAACGTCACCAACTCAAACAGGCGGGCAAGCTTCGGAAACCGCAGGTGTACCAGCACGATAGTGGGAAGGAAAAGCAGCCACACCAATGCGATAGTCACGGCGGACAGCACCAGTGAGTTCACAATGCCAGAGACCAGATTGCGGTAGTTGCGTGCGTTCTCGGGATTGACAAGCTCGACCCAGTTGTCGCCGCCAATTCCGCCGCCAGGCACTCGTAGTGTGAACCACAGCATCGAAATGATCGGCAAGAGAAAGAGCCCTCCGATGACGATCAATATAACGCGCCGCACCAACGGGGCTGGCTGGCCACTGATCCGGGGAGAAAATCTGTCGGTCATGCCTGCCACCTTGCGGCGCGACGCTGCAACGCGGAATACGCCCACATCACTCCCAGCATCACGATGAGCATGCCCAGAGCGAGTGCACCGGCGGAGTTCGCGCGATCCACACCGGTTTCAGCAATCAGCGCCGCTCGAATCTGCAGTGGCACGATTTGCGCACCCTGACTGATCAGGGCAGCGGCCGTCGCAAAAGACGAGAATGCATTCGCAAATAGCAGCAGCAGTGCCCCGAAAAACGAAGGGGCAAGTATCGGCCCAGCTATCCGCACCCAATAGCTCACTGAACCTCCACCGAGCGTGGCGGTGGCTTCTGCCCACTCACGACGCAGGCCCAGCATCGCCGGTAAGAAGACAATCACCATCAGCGGCACTTGAAAGTAGAGATAGGGCAAGATCAGCCCGGGCAGCTGATAAAGCCACACGCCGTTGGTGAAGATATCGATGCCGAACTGCTCTCGGAGCAGAACTGTCAGCGTACCCTGAATGCCGATGGTTGCGATGAAGGCAAAGGCCAACATCACCCCACCGAACTGAGCAAGCACGCTGGCTGCTGCATCGATAGCTCGACGCAAGCTTCCTCCCGCGCGAGTACCCACGAGGGCATAGCACAGCAGAGCTCCCAGCACTGCGCCGGCGAGGGAGGTGATTGCGCTCACCCAGAGCGACGCACCGAATGTCTGCAGCACACGCGCTTCGAAAAGTACTGCGAGATTACTCAGCGTCGGGGCTCCGTCTGCGGAAAAGAAGCCGGTACCGACTGCGAGCGATGCCGGGAGAGCAAGAAAGATCAGGACGTAGAGCGCGAATGGGGTGAGTCCGAGCCACTTCATATGCATTTCCAATCGCACGTGGATCCCGGTGCCGCGCCTCAGCCAGCACCGGGATCCATTCGCGGATAGTTAGCCGATGAGGCTTGGCCACGCAGCAGCGAGCAGCTCGTTGGCTGCAGCAGTCTGCGCCTCGTCTGCGCTCACCAGCTCCTCGGGGAGCCCACCTGCGACGCGGAGGGCCTCAGCGTCCACAG
>CAZTBS010000016.1:14568-23364 GCA_964612125.1 uncultured Leucobacter sp.
CCACAGACGCGCGGCGGCCGGGTGAGGTGCATCGATGTTGATGGCCTGGTTGTAGTACGCACCGTAAGCAACGCCCGGAAGCACGAGGTTCTCCCACGACGGCACATTCTGCTGCTCAGCAATGTTGTTGTACGACCAGTCGAGCACGACCGGGGTCTCACCCGAGGCGATAGTTGCCGGGGTCGGGTCGACCGTCAGGAAGTTGCCAGACTCATTCAGCTTGGCGAAGAAATCAATGCCAGTCTGAAAGTTATCGAGGTCGCCACCGAGCTGCACGGTTGCGAGGCCGATCCCTGCAAACGCTGCTCCGGCCTGGGTAGGATCGCCGTTCAACGCAACCGCGCCCTGGTACTCAGCGTCCAGCAGATCTTCGAGCTTCTCGGGCGCCGCAACCAGGTCACTGTTATAGCCAATCGACATCAGGCCGGTGTAGTCGTTGACCCACAGTCCGCTTGCTTCCTTGTTTTCAGCAGGAATGTCGTCCCAGGTCTGCACTTGGTAGGGCGCAAAGTACTCAAGGCTGTCAAGCGCAACCGCTGTACCCAGATCGAACACGTCAGGAGCGGTGTCTTGCCCCTTCAGGTTCTCGGCGGCCTGGATTTCTTCCGCACTAGAAACGTCCGGGGAGGCGGAGTTGACGGTGATTCCATACTCCTCCTCGAATGCGGCAATGATCTTGCCGTAGTTTGCCCAGTTCTCGGGAAGCGCGATGACATTGAGCTCGCCCTCGGCCTGTGCAGCCGCGACCAGTGCGTCGAAACCGCCGAAGTCCTCGGCGCTCGTTGCCGTGGCGGCGTCAACATCAGTTGTAGCCCCCGCAGTGTCTGCAGCACCTGAGCTGCAGGCACTGAGTCCGAGCAGCGCAAGCGTAGCGATGGCTCCGGTAGCGACCAAATTGCGACGAATCACAGTTGTCCTCTCGTGTCACCCGCCCCGCCCATCGAATGATGAGCTTCAAGGGTCGAGCACCACGGCGAGCCTAGAGAGCGTGATCAAACGGGCGACCACCCCGACGTAAATCGGAGGGGTCGCCCGGGTGAACGGAGATGAAACGCGTCACCGCCCGGAGGCGTGTCCGGTGAGGTGACGCTCAGCGACTCCGTTATAGGCGGAGAGTGGACGGATCAGCGCGTTCGCGGACTGCTGCTCCATGATGTGCGCAGTCCAGCCCGCGACACGACTCGCCACGAAGAGAGGCGTGAATACCTCCGTATCAAAGCCCAACAGATGGTAGGCCGGCCCCGAGGGGTAGTCGAGGTTCGGGTAGATGCCCTTGCGCCCAACGAATTCCGACTCCAGCGCGTCATAGAGCGCGATCAGATCAGTCGCCTGGCGCTCAGCAATCAAGACGTCGAGCGCCGCCTTCATCGTCGGCACGCGAGAGTCACCATTCCGATACACACGATGCCCGAAGCCCATGATCTTGCGCTTGTTGGCGAGCGCCTGCTCAAGCCAGGGCACGACGTTTTCTGCGGCGCCAATCTCCGTGAAGATATGCATCACCGCCTCGTTCGCTCCACCGTGCAGCGCACCCTTCAGCGCACCAACTGCGCCGGTGACCGCCGAATACAGATCGGAGGTGGTAGAGGAAATCACGCGAGCGGTGAAAGTTGACGCATTGAAAGAGTGCTCCGCGTACAACACCATCGAAACCCGGAACACATCGATCGCGGCCGCAGACGGCAACTCACCAAACGTCATCCACAGGAAGTTCGCCGAGTAATCAAGATCATCCCGAGGTTCAATAATGTCAAGACCACGCCTGCGTCGCTGAATATACGCCACCACTGCAGGCAGCTGCGCGAACAGTCGCTCAGCCTTCGCCAGGTTAGCTGCAACTCCCTCAGCGTTCGCATCGGGATCCAACGCACCAATGGCGCTCACCGCGCTGCGCGTAAGATCCATCGGATGCGCGTACGCGGGGAGCAGATCAATGGTGGCCTTGACTGCAGGATCAAGGGCGCGTCCGGCACGCTCACGCGCTACAAAGGCTGCGAGATCGTCATCAGTCGGCAATTCCCCATGCCACAGCAACCAGGCGACTTCTTCAAAAGAGCAGGAAGCCGAAAGCTCCTGCACGGGATACCCGCGATAGAGCAGAGAATGAGTCTCAGGGTTGACCTTTGAAATGGCGGTCTCATCAACCACCACTCCGGCAAGACCCTTTCGGATTTCCGGTGCAGTTTCAGACATTGCGTTTCCTCCTTGAAATAGTTCTCACCCATCGACCTGCGCAGTCGCGGTTACTTCTCGTTCATGAAGAAGCCCGCAACTCCAGCGCGAAGATTCCTTAGAAGATGCCGGTTGTCGAGCGAACCGCATCAAACAGGCCCGGCCGCGCTTGAATGGTCAAACCGCCCAGTTCCGCAGCGGTGAGCTCGGGCAAACGCTGTGCGACATCAAGGAAGCGCTCAATCTCCGCAGCCTCGAGCACACCTTCAGCAAGCGCACGGAACTTCCCTACGTACTGCTCACGCGCAAAGGGCCGCGCTCCCAGCGGGTGCGCATCAGCCACGGCGATTTCGTCGCGAATCACGGTGCCATCCTTCAACACAATCTCGACAGCACCGCCGAACGCTTTCTCCGAGATGTCAAGGGTGTGGTAGCGACGGGTCCATTCGGCATCTTCGAGAGTGGTGGTCTTGTGCCACAGCTCAACGGTGTCCGGACGCGCAGCGCGTTCGGGAGCGTAGGAGCGCTCATGATGCCACTCGCCGTCCTGCAGCGCCACCGTGAAGATGTAAGGAATCGAGTGGTCCAAGGTTTCACGACTGGCCTGCGGATCATACTTCTGGGGGTCATTCGCCCCCGAACCAATCACGTAGTGGGTGTGGTGGCTGGTCGCGATGACCACGCGCTCCACGTTTGCGGGATCGGTCGCCTCGGGGTACTCCCGATGCAGTTTGCGGGCCAAATCAATCCAGGCCTGGGCCTGATACTCTGCCGAATGCTCTTTGGTGTAGCTGTCGAGAATCGCACGCTTCGCTTCGCCCGCGACCGGCAATGGCACCTCGTAGCGAGCCTCAGTTCCACCGAGCATCCAGGCGATCACACCGTCTTCACCCTCGTAGATCGGCGTGGGGCTGGTCTCGCCACGCATCGCTCGGTCGACAGCCTCAACGGCCACTTTGCCAGCCAGAGCGGGAGCGTGTGCTTTCCACGAGGAAATCTCGCCCTTTCGCGATTGCCGCGTCGCGGTGGTGGTGTGCAGTGCTTGACCAATGGCCTGGAACACCGTTTCAGAGTCCAGCCCGAGTAACGTTCCAATACCAGCCGCCGCTGAGGGGCCCAGGTGTGCAACGTGGTCGATCTTGTGCTGGTGGAGGCAGATTGCCTTCACCAGGTCGATCTGGATCTCATACCCGGTGAGAATACCGCGCACCACGTCGTGACCGGTGAGACCGCGCTTCGTAGCAAGGTGCTGCGCCACCGCGACGATGGCAGGGATGTTGTCACCGGGGTGCGAGTACTCGGCTGCCAGGAACGTGTCGTGGTAATCAAGCTCACGCACGGCGACCCCGTTTGCCCACGCCGCCCACTCAGGCGAGTGACGGTCCGAGGACGAAAGACCGAAGACGGTCGCCCCTGATCCACCCAACGACGCTGGATGCTGCTGTGCCTGCTGGCGCGCAGCGCTCGGTGCGGTGCGCGCCAGAGAGGCAGCCGCCACCGCCGCGTTGTCAATCACTCGATTGACAGCCATATCAACTGCAGCTGCATCGAGCGGTGCATCGTCGGTGGCAACCCGTGCGATCTTCCAGGCGAGTTGTTCTTCTCGAGGTAAGTCTTCCTGGCTGCGGTACACGCGAACGCTATGGAGCTCGGTCATGCTGATTCCTTTTCTGATGGAGCGATGCTGCTGAAGGAGGGGTGCTCGGCCAGCCGAGTCAAGGCGTAGCGCAAGTTGCGACGGAGGTGAAATCGAACTGCGTGTGCAGCCATCTCGGGGTCACGCCACGCAATCGACTCGGCGATCTGACGGTGCTCATCCGCGGCTTCGGCGAGTCGCGCTGGCCGATCTTGCGCAAGTCGGCGCACCCGGGCAAGCCGCAGCCGGATCTGAGCAAGCGAGGCAGTCAGCGCAGGACTGCCAGCCGCCTCGTCAATCGCGGTGTCAAGCCGTGCTGCCAGCTCATAGGTGGCAGCACGGTCGGCGCCGGGCCCCTCCGCCCCAGGTAAAGTCTTGGCCAACGCGGCAAACTCATGAGCGAGCAGAGCGAAAACTTTGGGTTCCCCGCGAAGCGCAGCAAGCCGGGCTGCTTGAGCGTCAAGTCCTTCGCGGAGCTCTGTGAGTGCGGTCACGTCTGCAGGTGAGATCGTCGCGACAGCAACGCCCCGAGCCCCTTCTGGCACCAGAAGACCATCAGCCAGCAATCGAGTGATCGCCTCGCGCAACGGGGTGCGGGAAACTCCCAACCGGGTTGCGGACTCCACCTCTGCGAGAACTTCTCCCGGTTTGAGGGCGAGTTCAAGAATGTCCTGGCGCAGTATCCGGTACGCGCGGTCACTCGCTCGCTCACTCACCACACGTGCCATGTATACAAAATAGCAGCAAAAACCCTCTGAAGAAGGAAAAACGGCACCGATGTATACAACAAGCGAGACTCAGTAGACCCTTCAAACAGAAGCGCCCGTCACCGAATTCGGTGACGGGCGCAAGAAAAAGGATGTCGCTCAGCTCACGCCGAGCAAATCGATCACAAAGATGAGGGTCTTGCCGGCGAGAGGATGCCCACCCGCGGTACCGTAGGCCTGCGCAGGAGGCACGATGAGCTTGCGGCGACCGCCCACGCGCATGCCAGGAATACCGACCTGCCACCCCTGGATCAAGGAGCGCAGGGGGAAGTTGATCGACTCACCACGCCCCCAGGAGCTGTCGAATTCCTCACCGCTCTCATAATCAACACCCAGGTAGTGCACGTCGACTGTCGAGCTTGCAAGCGCTTCATCACCCTCGCCAACAATGACATCGACGATCTGCAACTCGCTGGGCGCAGGGCCCTCAGGGAACTCGATTTCGGGCTTGCTCAGTGCTGATTCACTCATGGTCCCATTCTGTCTGGTTTCCCCACAACCCGTGCAAGCGTTCGCTGTCAGAGGAAGTCAGGCGCACAAGCCACCCGAAACGGGGATGCGCGCACGATTTCGGGCTTGTGTTACGAGCTTGCTCGCGCACCCCACATCCGGATGCCCTAGCCTGGAACAGTGAAGTTTGCGCATGTGACCCGGGCAGGGAGTCATCAGCCGGAACTCGTCATCGTTACCGATGAGCGTTTCGTCACGATGAGTGAAATCAACGAACCGTTCAAGACGTTACAGGAGTTGATCGACGCAGGTCCGGAAGCCTGGGCACGCGTGCGCGATGCTGACCTTCCTGCTGCGAGCAGACTCTTAGCTGAGGTTGGCTTTGCCTCAGCGGTGCTCGCGCCACCCATCGTGCTAGCTGTGGGGCTGAATTACGATGAACACGCGAGTGAACTCGATCTCGACAACGATTCAGGTCCAGTGTTGTTCTCCTTGTTCCCAAACTCGTTGAACGGCCACCAGCAAACAGTGCCTATTCCCACACACCTGAGCGAAGAAGTGGATTACGAGGGTGAACTTGGGGTCATCATCGGACGCCAGGCCAAAGATGTGCGCACGGAGGAAGCGCTCGACTACGTGTTCGGCTACACCGTGGTGAATGACATTACGGCGCGCAACATCCAGTTCTCCGAGCCGCAGTGGTCACGCTGCAAATCCTTTGACGGCTTCACCCCGGTAGGTCCGGTGGTGGTCACGGCGGACGAGATTCCCGACCCGCATGCTCTGCACCTCACTACGGACGTCGACGGATTGCGAGTGCAAGACTCTTCAACCAACTTCATGATCAGATCGATACCACAGCTGTTGGCATCCATCTCGCAGTCGCTGACACTCTTGCCCGGAACCCTGATTTCGACCGGCTCCCCGGGGGGCGCCGGTCGCTCTCGCAAACCACCGCTGTATCTCACCCCCGGCACAGATGTCACGGTGACGATCGAGGGCATCGGTGCACTGACCTCGCACTGCGTGTAAATTATTGCGGACACGCGCAGAGCGGGGGTGGATCAGTTGATCCACCCCCGCTCTGCGCAAATACCGAACCTAGGCTTCGGCTGGCTCTTCATCTGCTTCAACCAGCGGAATTGGGCCGGTCTCCGGAGCCGGTTCGAGACCAGCGAGACGGGCTGGCTGCAAGATTTCTGCCAGTTCCCGTTCGTTCAACAAGCCGCGCGAAATAACCAACTCGGCCACTTTCTCGTTCGTCGCGAGGGCTTCTTTAGCAAGCTTCGAGGCTTCCGCATATCCGATCACGGGAGCGAGTGCCGTGATTACCGTCACCGACCGCGAAACGGTATCAGCGAGGTGGTTCTCATTCGCGGTGATGCCATCAACACAGTTCACACGTAGGGTCTGGCACGCACGCTCGAGCCAAGTGATCGACTGGAAGAGCGAGTGGGCAATAATCGGCTCGAAGGCATTCAGTTGCAGCTGACCTGCCTCCACCGCCATCGACACAGTGACGTCAGCACCCGCAACCGAGTAGGCAACCTGCGAGACCGCCTCCGGAATCACGGGGTTCACCTTGCCCGGCATGATCGACGAACCTGCCTGGCGTGCGGGGAGATTAATCTCTCCCAAGCCAGCCTGCGGGCCAGAGGAAAGCAGCCGCAAGTCGTTTGAGATCTTCGAAAGTTTCAGCGCACTTCGCTTCAGCGCACCCGAGAAGGTGATGAACACCCCGGTGTCACTCGTCGACTCCACGAGGTCACCCGCGGTCACAAGCTCAAGCCCGGTAATCTCGCGCAGGTGGCGAATCACCGCCTCTTTGTAGCCCTTCGGCGCATTGATGCCGGTGCCAATTGCCGTGGCACCCATGTTCACCTCGCGCAGCAGAGTGACCGCTTCGGTGAGTCGCTCAATGTCTTCGCGCAGGGTCACCGCGAAAGCGTTGAATTCTTGACCCAGAGTCATCGGCACGGCGTCCTGCAGCTGGGTACGCCCCACCTTGATGATGTGCGCAAACTCGCGCCCCTTCGCTGCGAAGGAATCAGCGAGCAAAGCGAGTTCCTCAAGCAGGCTGGTAAGCGAGAATGCGAGCGCAATCTTGATCGCGGTCGGGTAGGTGTCGTTAGTGGACTGGCTCCGGTTCGTGTGGTCATTCGGGTTAATGAAGGCGTAGTCACCCTTCTGTCGCCCAGCCAGTTCCAAAGCGCGGTTGGTGATGACCTCGTTGGCGTTCATATTCGTAGAGGTACCAGCACCCCCCTGCACCACACCGACCACGAACTGGTCCAGCAGCATGCCGGTCTTCACCTCTTCACAGGCACGATCAATGAGGGTTGCACGCTGCTCATCGAGCGCACCAATTTCGAGGTTCGCGCGAGCCGCTGCCTGCTTCACGCAGGCGAACGCCCGCACAAAATCTGGGTACACCGAGATGGGGCGCCGAGCGATGGGAAAGTTCTCATGGGCGCGTGCCGTATGCACGCCCCAGTAGGCAGCAGCGGGAATCTCCACGCTACCGAGAGAATCGGTCTCAGTGCGGGTCATGGCTGACAGGAAGTCACTCACGGGATATCGGCTCCGAAATTAGGCATGAATGGCGGATGACCCCGCCACAGTACGCCATCAGCCTACCCGCACCGCCAAACGAGAGAAGTGATGAAACTGCCCGAAAATGAGGCACAGGAATGTGCGAAACGCTGTTAGAACTTGTCGCCCATGTCGAGCAGCCTGCGAATCCGGTCGGGGATCGGCGGGTGAGTGGCAAAAAGTCGCTGTGCGAGGCCGGGCTTCAAGGGGTCAGCGATCCACAGATGGGCCATGCTGCTGTTCTGTTTCTGCAACGGACGACCGTACTCAGCGAGTTTGTGCAGGGCGCTCGCCAAGCCCTCAGGATTACGGGTCGTGAGCGCTCCGGTGGCGTCAGCAAGGTACTCACGCTGCCGCGACACCGCCAACTGCACGAGAGTCGCGACCACCGGCGCGACGATCATGGCCACCAGCCCAAAGATCAGCACCACCGGGTTACTGTTGTTGTTTCGGCCAAAAAAGGCGATCCGCACGAGCATGTCAGCGAGCATGCCCACCGCCACCACCAGGCCGTAAACAATCATCGACACGCGAATGTCATAGTTGCGCACATGGCCCAGCTCATGTGCCATCACGCCTTCGAGTTCAGCGTCAGTCATGATGTCCAGAAGGCCAGTAGTCGCGGCTACCATGGCATGTTCGGGGTCGCGTCCAGTCGCAAACGCATTCGGCGCTGGATCGTTCACGAGGTACACCTCAGGCATGGGAGTGCCAGTGGTGATCGCGAGATTCTCCACCACCCGATACAGACGCGGGTGCTCTGCTTCGGTAATGCGCCGCGCCCCGCTCATCGCAATGGCTTGCTTGCCTGCTGAGAAATACTGAAACAGCGCGTACCCGCCAGCGAACACTACTACCCACACGACAATGGTCGCGGAGCCGTAAATATACGAGGCCAGCAGCCCCAAACCGCCAATAATGGCGATGAAGAGCAGGATAATCAGGACGCTATTGACCTTATTGCGCCGTATCGCGCGATACACCGCTGCCCCCGCCTAGAACTGAATGCGTGGCGGCTCCGAGATCGCCGCAACGTCGTCGACCTCGAAGAACTCGCGATCGGTGAAACCGAACATCTTCGCAAACACGTTGTTGGGGAAGATCTGGATTTTCGTGTTCAGTTCGCGCACGCCCCCGTTGAAGAAACGTCGCGCGGCCTGAATCTTGTTCTCGGTGTCG
>CAZTBS010000016.1:23374-44536 GCA_964612125.1 uncultured Leucobacter sp.
GACAAGGTCGCTCTGCAGCTGCAGAAAGTTTTGGCTCGCCTGCAACTGCGGGTAGGCCTCCGCAACCGCGAAAATGCTCTTGAGTGCCTGCTGCATGTGCCCTTCGGCAAGCGAGGCCTCCGCAGGCCCCTGCGCAGAAATCGTCTCCGCCCGTGCCGCGGTGACCGCTTCAAAGACACCACGCTCGTGTGCGGCGTACCCCTTCACCGTTTCGACCAGCGTGGGGATGAGATCCGCACGCCGCTTCAATTGCACCGTGATGTCGCTCCAGGCCTCATCCACGCGTACTCGCAGTGTGACCAACGAGTTGTAAGTTGCCCACACGTAGATGCCGAGGATAACCAGCACACCTACGACGACAAGGATTGCGATCAGTGACCCACTCATGATCGGAATTCTATCTGCGCTGCCGTCGAGTTCGCTGTGCGTCGGGCGCCTGCTACTCCCCCAAGACGCGCTTGAGATACGCGTTTACGAACACTCGCTCCGGGTCCAGTTGATCGCGCACAGCGAGAAAGTCCGAGAACCTCGGATAGCTGGCGCGCAGTTCCGATGCGGTGCACGTGTGGATCTTGCCCCAGTGCGGGCGACCACCGTGCGCCAGCATGACAGCCTCGGCCTCCCGGAAGTAGCTGCGGTCGGGATCTCTCCAGTACTGGTGAATTGCGACGTAGCCCGTGTCGCGCCCGTGCGCGGTTGACAACCAGAGGCCATCCGCTGCTGCCGCACGAACCTCAATCGGAAACGACACTCGCAAGCGCGTGCGTGCGATGACCTCCTGGAGCTCGCGCATCGCAGATGGCACCGCTGCAAGCGGGAGCGCGTATTCCATCTCACGAAACCGTACGCGACGACGGGTCACAAAGACTCGGTGCGACTCATCCGTGTAGTCGCGGCGGCTCGAGACGGACTGCACGGCCCGGTTGACCGATGGAATCATCGCGGGCAGCCAACGCTCAGCTTCGAGCACCGCACCAAACACGACGTTGTTGACCAGCTCCTCATCAACGTAACGCGCGAACGGTGTCAGCGGTTGCCCTGCGCCTTCAAGAGGCAGACGGTGATTCGTCTTAGTACGCGTACTGGTGGTGTGGGGAAACCAGTAGAACTCAAAATGGTCGGCTGCCCGGGTGCGAGCTTCGAAGCTGCTGAGCACCTCGGCAAGCGGAAGCGGCACCTCGACCGCGCGCAGACGAAACCTCGGCACGCACTGCAGACTAACCGTCACCAACACCCCCAGCGCACCGAGTCCGAGCGCAACCGCAGGCAGCAGCTCAGCGTTTTCTGTCTCACTCACGGTCAGCTGCTCGCCTGTCCCTGTAATCAGGCTCGCCCCAACGACCCGCGTCGCGATCCCCCCAAAGCGCAATCCGGTGCCGTGAGTACCGGTCGAGATTGCACCCGAGATGGTCTGGCGATCAATGTCGCCCATGTTTTCGAGGGCCAGACCGAGCGGATTCAGTATCGCCGGAAGCTCCCACAGGTGTGTTCCCGCCCACAGCGTGACCTGACCACGCGCACGATCAGCTGCCACCAGCCCCCGCAGACGGCTCATATCGAGGTGGATCCCATCGCTCAGCGCAATCCCGCTGAAGCTATGCGAGGCTCCCAACGCCTTCAGGGTATGTCCCGTCTCGCGCGCTCGATTCACCGCCAGCTGGACCTGCCCGATGCTGCGAGGCGCGACCACCAAGGCCGGCACGGAGCGCTCTGTGTGGGCCCAGTTCCTCCAGGTACTGCTCATAAGAAGCACTTCCCTTCTCCCCGATAGCTGGGCAGCGGATCACGCGCCACTCCCCCACCCACCGGCACGACGAAGTTGACATGTTCCATCACCTCGCCGGATTTCGTGTGCCGGAACCAGACGCGATCTCCGACCGCCAGACTCTTGGCTGCCGCACCGCGCAGAGGAGTCTGCACCTCACCAGCACCTTCTCGCGGCGAATAGCTGAGTCCCTCAGGCCACACCGGCTGTGGAAGGCGATCGGTGCCAGCTGGCCCCGACGCGATCCACCCGCCGCCGAGCAGAGTTGCCGTTTCCGGATCGGCACGCCGCACGACGTCGAGAGCAAAAGCCACGGCGGGTGCGGGCGTGAAGCTGCGATAGTGATCGAAGAGATGCGGACCGTATAGGCCGCTCCCCGCCGCAACCTCAGTGATGCTGGGTTCAGTGGCGGTCCGTTCGAGAGAACCGGTGCCGCCCCCATTCACAAACTCCAACTCAGCTATCGCGCTCACCGCGGCAATCGCAATCTCACGCCGATCCCGGAGCTCAGCTGCACTCCGGCGTTGCACTGCTCGCACGAGGGCACCACTGAGCGGTGCCCGGGACGGCCGATCACCTACTCCGGCAATCTGTGCTTCATAGGACATCACCCCAACGAGCGAAAAGCCTGCTCGCCGAGTCACTTCCTCTGCGAGCGCCAGCAGATCCGCTGGTGTGCGCACCGGAGAACGCAATACTCCGACGTGACCGAGCACCGGCGCCTGCCACGAGGCGTCAAAGTCCAGGCATACGCGAACATCTATGCGCTGTCTTGGCGGCACCACAGCGTCGATCAGATCAAGTTGCGCCACGCTATCGATCATCAATGTGACCCGCCGCGAGGCACACTCATCGCTTGCCAGCGCAGCGATGGCCGCACGATCGACGGTGGGGTACCCGACCAGCACATCCTCAAGCGTCTCCGCGAGCCATAACGCCTCCGCGAGAGTATAGGCAAGTACTCCTCGAAACCCGGGCAGCGCGAGCACCGCTTCAAGCACACCTCGCACTCGCAGAGATTTTGATGCGAGGCGAATGGGCAGCCCACCAGCGCGGCGTCGCAGGTCTGCCGCGTTGGAGAGCAAAGCATCAAGTGCCAACACCACCACGGGTGCACTGAAGTCAGCGGTGGCCCTGGTGAGGCGTGGCCAATAGCTGGCAGGGTGTTCCCAGCGACGCTGCGCAGCCTCCGCTCGCAAAGCCGGGGCCGCGAGATCCAGGTTCATGCTGTGCAGCCTAGTACTGCCTAACCGCGTTTGCGGCGTCTTGCTCGAGCGCGTTGCACACGCAGGTACAGCGCCAGCACAATCACCACAATGATCGTGACGACCAGCACAGTCTTTGCAAATGCCATCGGTCGTCCTCTGCTGCACGTGTGCGCCGATACGCGCAGTCCCCCCACTGGGACTCGAACCCAGACTGGGACGATTTTAAGTCGTCTGCCTCTGCCAATTGGGCTATGGGGGGTGTCTACACCACTCTGAATGCGGTGCCATGGCCAGATCCGAGCCTACCAAGCTTGCGCGGCCTGCATGCAAGTGAGCCCCGAGCTGGGCAGAACTCGGGGCTCACGGTAGGTCGTGGATCCTGAGCTGGGCAGACCCCAGGATCCACAGTCTGTGGGCTCGCGACACACGCGAGCGCAGCGCTATGACCGCAGGCGATTACGCAGCGAGTCAAGCTCGGCCTGCATCTGCGCGGGCAGACGGTCGCCGAATTGGGCAAAGAACTCCTCGGTCAGCTCGCACTCCGCAAGCCACGATTGCTGATCGATCGCGAAGATCTCATCAAGGTCTTCGGAGACTTCCTCGATACCGGTGAGATTGAGTTCGCCTGGTGCCGGGAGGATACCGATCGGCGTCTCGCGTCCAACGGCTTCGCCTTCGATGCTGCGAATCGCCCAGTCAATGACCCGCGAATTGTCACCAAATCCGGGCCACAGGAAGCGTCCGTCCGACCCCTTCCGGAACCAGTTCACCTGGAAGATCTTTGGTGCATGTTCACCGAGCTGTTCGCCCATCTGCAACCAGTGACCCCAGTAATCGGCCATGTTGTAACCGCAGAACGGAAGCATTGCAAAGGGATCTCGGCGCAGCTCACCAACGGTGCCCTCCTGGGCTGCCGTCTTTTCAGAAGAGATAGTTGCACCAACGAAAACACCGTGTTGCCAGGACAGTGAACGTGCGACCAGCGGAACATTTGTCGCGCGGCGTCCACCGAACAGGATGAGATCCAACGGCACCCCGTCTTGTTCGAACCAGTCATCCGCAAGCGTCGGAGTCTGCTGGATCGGCACCGTGAAACGTGAGTTCGGGTGAGCCGCTACTCGACCGGATTCAGGAGTCCAGTCATTGCCCTGCCAATCGATGAGGTGACCGGGCACAGTATCCGTCTTGCCCTCCCACCACACGTCACCATCATCAGTCAACGCGACGTTGGTGTAGATGGTGTTTCCCCAGAGGGTCTCCATCGCAACCGGGTTCGTCGACTCTCCGGTTCCCGGAGCGACTCCGAAGAAACCCGCCTCGGGGTTGATCGCGTAGAGGCGGCCGTCCTTGCCGGGACGCAGCCAGGCGATATCGTCACCGATCGTCTCGACCTGCCAACCCGGAATGGTCGGCTGCAGCATCGCCAGGTTGGTCTTGCCACATGCCGAGGGGAATGCAGCGGAGAGGTGGTACGACTTGCCCGATTCCGTATTGGTGAGCTTCAAGAGCAGCATGTGCTCAGCGAGCCACCCCTCATTCTTGCCCATCACACTGGCAATACGCAGCGCGAAGCACTTCTTTGAAAGCAACGCGTTGCCGCCGTAACCGGAGCCGTACGACCACACCTCAAGGGTCTCCGGGAAATGCGTGATGTACTTGGTGTCGTTGCACGGCCAGGCCACGTCTGCCGCACCGTCGAGCAGCGGAGCACCCACCGAGTGCACGGTGCGCACCCACTGGCTGCCAGGAGTAATCCCGTCAAGCGCCGCCTGACCCATGCGAGTCATAATCCGCATGTTCAGCACCGCGTAGGGAGAATCAGTGATCTGAATACCGAGCTGGGTAATCGCACCACCGACAGGACCCATCGAGAACGGCACAACATAGAGGGTGCGACCACGCATGGCACCCTCGAACAGGGGCATGATCTCAGCCTTCATATCGGCCGGCTTGCGCCAATTGTTAGTGGGCCCCGCGTCTGCCTCGTTCTCCGTGCAGATGAACGTGCGATCTTCAACGCGTGCGACGTCACCCGGATGCGAGCGCGCCAAGAAACTCCCCGGTCGCAGGTTCTTGTTCAACGGAATAAGAGATCCCGCATCCACCATCTCTGCGGTGATGCGATCCCATTCATCTTGCGAACCGTCGCACCACACCACTGCATCAGGCTGCGTGAGTGTCGCGACTTCCGTCACCCATTGCAGCACCTCAGGATTCGAGGTGGTTGCTCCTTCGGTCACCATATCGGCGATCGAATCGTTCGTCTCGAGAGTCGAGGCGCTGCCCATAACGTTCGTTCTCCTTGGATAAGAAACTGCGGTACCTCCATTCTGAGTGAACATCAGATGTCCGAACCGTGAATCCGGACTGTAAAGAATTAGGTTTTTTGACATATAGTCAAAACATGGCACCAGATGTGACCCCAGCGCTGGGCGATGAAGCATTCCATCGACTGATGCTCGGCAAACGAATCCGTCACTTTCGCAACCGCGCCGACCTCACCCTCGATCAGCTCGGAGAACGCGTCGGCGTGGGAAGTAGCCAGCTCTCGCTGATTGAAAACGGGCGCCGAGAACCGCGGCTCACGCTACTGCAAAGCATCGCGCGTGAGCTTGGCGTGGATCCTGCCGAACTGTTGCGAGACGAAGCACCTGACCGGCGGAGCGCATTAGAGGTGGAACTGGAACGCGCGCAAACGACGCCCGCGTATCAACAGCTCAATCTGCCGCACGTACGCTCACCTCGCACCCTGAGCGATGACGCTCTCGAATCGTTGGTCGGCCTACATCGGGAACTTGCCCGCCGCTCACGCGCCGCGGCTGCAACCCCAGAAGAAGCGCGGCGCGCAAACACGCAAATTCGCCTGAAGATGCGCGAACTCGACAATTACCTGCCCGAGATTGAGCGTGTTGCCGAGGACCTCATGGCGAGCATCGGTCACTCAACGAGCGCTGTCACACACCGCGAAGTTGCGGTACTCGCGGAGCGACTCGGCTTCACTCTCATCTTCGCTGACGATCTCCCCTCCAACACACGAAGCATTACTGACCTTGAGAACGGGCGCATCTATCTCCCGCCCGCGTCTATTCCCGGGGGTCACGGCCTGCGGTCGCTGGCGCTCCAAGCCATGGGGCACCGTGTGCTCGGCCACGAGCGCCCTTCAAGCTACGCGGAGTTTCTCGAACAGCGATTGCAGATCAACTACTTTGCGGCGGCGTGTCTCCTCCCCGAGAGCCGCGCAGTGGCGTTTCTGCAAGACGCCAAGGAAGAGCGGAATCTTGCGATTGAAGACCTCCGCGACGCATTTGGGGTGACGCACGAGGCTGCCGCGCACCGCTTTACCAACCTGGCCACACGTCATCTGGGCCTGCGGGTGCATCACTACCGCATTGATACCGCAGGAATGCTAGTGCGTGGCTATGAGAATGACGGCACACCGTTTCCTGAGGACAGCACGGGCGCAGTGGAAGGCCAGGTGGTGTGCCGCAAGTGGGCCGGACGCACCGCATTCGAGCGCACCAACCGCACGAGTGAGTTCTATCAGTACACCGACACCCCCGTGGGTACGTTCTGGTCGAGTGTGCAGTCGGGTGATACCGCACAGGGGCAATTCTCGATTGCGTGTGGCGTCGCCTTTGATGATGCGAAGTGGTTTCGCGGGCGTGATACGCAAGCCCGCATGCATTCCACCTGCCCAGACCCGACGTGCTGCCGCACTCCACGCAAAGATCTGCTCGACCGTTGGGACGGCAGAGCCTGGCCGAGTGCGCGAATGCACGCCCACGTGTTGGCACCGCTCCCCACCGGGACCTTCCCCGGCGTCAACGATATTGAGATGTATGAGTTTCTGAGCAATCACGCCCCGGACCCGGCGGACTAGCAGCATGGCTGCGGCAACGCGCCGCAATCACACCCCAGATACACGAGTGGATCGCAGCCCATACGGCCGCGATCCACTCGAATCAACGCAAGATCACGCCTTGGGTCGCGATGCGAACTCCTCAAACACCGCCCGCGGCTCGGTCACCGCTTCAATATTCACCACGTCACGGCCCAAGAAGAAGTGCCCAACCCAACCACCAAACACCCGCCACTTCCGCTCCCACGACGGAATCGCGAGACCGTGATAGAACCGGTGCGCAAGCCACGCAAAATACCCCTTCATCGCGAACCCACCCGACTGGAACACCCCCGTGTTCACACCCAGCCCAGCAACCGCACCCGCGTTCTTATGGTTGTACTCACGCACACCCTCACCACGCAGATCCGCAACAATGTTCTTCGCGAGCAGCTTGCCCTGACGCACCGCATGCTGCGCGTTCGGCACACAGAACCCACCCGGGCCAGGCGTCGCGGAAATATCCGGCACCTGCGAAGTATCACCCGCAGTCCAGGCACCATCAAGCTCAGTCCCGTCCTCGGTCGTGATCTTCAAATTCGGGCTCGCCACCACATGCCCACGCGGACCGATCGGAAGATCCGTACCCCGCAGGAACGGCCGCGGCATCACACCCGCGGTCCACACAATCAGATCACTCTCAAACGCCTCACCCGTTGACAGCTCGATCTTCCCGCCCACCGCGGAACTCAACTGCGTATCCAGGTGGATCTGCACCCCACGCCGGGTCTGATCCTTGATCACCCACTCCGAGGTCTCCAGCGACACCTCGGGCATGATCCGACCCATCGCCTCCACCAAATGGAACTTCGTCTCGTCAAACGTGATCTCCGGGTACCGGCGCAACAGCGACGTCGCGAACGAACGCAACTCACTAATCGTCTCAATCCCAGCAAACCCGCCACCGACCACGGTCACCGTCAGCAACCGCGCCCGCTCAGCAGTACCCGGCGGCAACGACGCCGCACGCTCAAAATTCCCCACCATCCGGTCACGAACCGCGACGGCCTCTTCAATGGTCTTCATCCCGATCGCCTGCTCCGCAACCCCCGGGATCGGGAAAGTCCGCGAGACCGAACCCGTCGTCACCACAATATGGTCATACGCAAACTCGAACGGCTCCCCCACCGACGGAGTCACCGTCGCGGTCTTCGTCGCGTGCGAGATACCCGTAACCTTGCCCGCAATGTTATGCGTACGATTCAAATGCCGACGACGCGCGACCACCGCGTGACGCGGTTCGATCGAACCCGACGCAACCTCCGGCAGAAACGGCAAATACGCCATGTACGGCAACGGATCAACAATCGTTACCTCAGCCTCACCGGCACGCAGCAACTTCTCCAGCTTCCACGCCGTGTAAAACCCGGCATAGCCACCACCGACAATCAAAATTTTCTTCGCCACGAGGCAGTCTCCTAGAGCGCAATGCAGGGGTACACACCCGAAAAGATGTCGGGCACACGAAACTCCGGGCATAACTCACCCGACCCGCTCATCTTAGTACGGTGAAGAATCTACTGCGAACGAAACTGCGTGGATACCGAAGGATTCGTGTTATTTCGGCGTAGATTCAGTGCTTATCGGCATTTTCTGCGACTGGGGACCATCCGCACCGCGCAAGCGCAAGATCACCAATCGGGTTGACCCCCGGCCCCGCTGCCAACGCATGCCCCATCAACGCGTGCAAGCACTTCACGCGTGTGGGCATCCCGCCCGCGCTGACCCCAGCAAGCTCCGGCACTTCACCCACACTGTCTCGGTCGGCAATGTACTGTTCGTGGGCGATCGCGTACTGTGCACGCATGTCAGCATCTTCGGCGAGCAGCGCGTTGAATTCATTCATCACACCAGCAGCCTCCAAGCGTGATGCCGCAGCGACTGCTTCCGGATGGCAGAGGTAGTAGAACGTGGGAAAGGGACTGCCATCGGGAAGTCGCGGAGCAGTGGCCACCACGGTGGGTGAACCATCGCTGGTGCGGGCAGCGATGCCAACGACACCGCGCGCCTCTCGCCCAAGCTGCTCGCTCACCGCTGCAATGTCGTTTGCGGTCGGAGCCGGGTACGGTGGCCGAGTCACGGAGTTCCCTCCTCAGGGGTTGGGGTCGGCATTTCTTCAACAGGGGCGGTCCCGGTCAGCTCGGACGGAGACGCAGACGTGGTGCCAGCGATCAGCACCGAAGCGACCAAGGACTGCATCCAGTTGTGATCGATGCGCGTGAGTTCCGGGCTCGTCTCCTCAACAGACTCGGGCGGAATCACGACGTCATCGATCACATTGAGCTGGATTTCGCCGGGCATGACATAGAACAGTCGTCCCCTGGCCTGCGCGCGAACGTACGCCGGGTCCTGCCACTTCAGCCGTTCGGAGTCTGCAGCGGCCACCGCTTCACGTTGGAGACGCACACTCTCGCGCAGCTCCGAAAGCTCGCGCTGCTGTTGCACGTAGGTAGACAGTGTGGGGCTGACGATCACCGCGCCCACCGCGATGAGCGCGACGATCAGCACCGTAAACCCGCTAAAGCGCAGACTCGAGGCCCAGTCCCCGAATCCGCTCATCCAGCGGCTTGCCATCCTCGCTGCCTCACGCTCCGGACGTCTAGTTTGCTGTGAAGCGTGGGAACGCCGCACGTCCGGCGTAACGCGCCGCAGCACCGAGTTCCTCTTCAATACGAAGAAGCTGATTGTACTTCGCGACACGCTCGCTCCGAGCCGGCGCACCGGTCTTGATCTGACCGCAGTCGGTGGCAACTGCGAGATCAGCAATGGTGACGTCTTCAGTTTCTCCCGAGCGGTGCGACAGAATCGCGGTGTACCCGTTGCGCTGCGCGAGCTGCACCGCATCGAGCGTCTCGGTCAGCGTGCCGATTTGGTTCACCTTCACCAGCAACGAGTTGCCCGCACCCTTTGCAATGCCATCGGCGAGACGCTTGGGGTTCGTGACGAACAGGTCGTCACCCACCAGCTGCACCCGGCCCCCGAGCTCAGTGGTGAGCTGCTGCCAACCCTCCCAGTCATCTTCGGCGAGTGGATCTTCGATCGACACGAGGGGGTAACGATCGAGCAGATCTGCGTAGTAGGCAATCATCTCGGCTGCGCTGCGCTCCTGGCCCTCGAAACGATAGACGCCTCCCGCGAAAAACTCGGTCGACGCAACATCGAGCGCCAGCGCAACATCGCGGCCGGGCAAGTAGCCCGCGCGCTCGATCGCTTCAACGATCAGATCGAGTGCGGCAGCGTTGTGGGGCAAGTCAGGGGCAAACCCACCCTCATCACCCAGTGCCGTCGCGTAGCCCTTCTCCTTGAGCAGCGCCTTGAGCGAGTGGTAGACCTCCACACCCCAACGCAGGCCCTCAGCGAAGGTCTCCGCACCCAGCGGAACCGCCATAAATTCCTGGATATCAACACCGGTGTCAGCGTGTGCGCCACCGTTGATGATATTCATGAGTGGCACCGGCAGAGTGTTTGCGGTGGGACCACCGAGGTAGCGGTAGAGCGGTAGCTCTGCAGCCTCGGCGGCGGCATGCGCCACAGCGAGGCTGACACCCAGTATGGCGTTTGCGCCCACGCGCTGCTTGTTCTCGGTACCGTCAACCTCCATCAGCGCCTGGTCGATCAGGCGCTGATCATCGGCAGCAAGCTCTTCGATTGCCGGTCCGAGTTCATCGAACACCGCATCAACGGCTTTGGTCACACCCTTCCCGAGATACCGCTGCTTGTCACCGTCACGCAGCTCGTATGCTTCGAAGGCTCCGGTGGAGGCTCCGGACGGCACTGCCGCACGCCCAACCGAGCCATCGGTGAGTCCGACCTCGACCTCGACGGTCGGGTTCCCCCGCGAATCCAGAATCTCGCGAGCGATTACCGCATCGATAAATGCCACCGTGCACTCCTTGTTGGTTGAGCTGCTGTTATTTGTCTCTCAGTCCGTAGCGCGTCGCGCCGGGAGCTAGTCTAACTGCGACCGAGCGGCCGCAGTTCCAGAGTCTGCATGTCGTTGTCACCAGATCGAACAGTGGCGAAAAGCGTGTAGCCGTCAGCAGAGACACGCTCCAGCAAGGCCTTCATGTTCTTCTGTCGACGTTCGAGTCGCACCCGATGCCCCGCTGCAATGAGCTGGCGCTTCAGCGCCGCCAGGTCGGCTGCGGCGGCATCGGCGTCATAGACCAGTACGACCGCCGCGGGCCCTTCCCGCTCAGGCAGCTCAATGAGATCGACCACGCGCTCAAACCCGATAGAGAACCCCACTGCGGGAACATCCTGCCCCAGGAAGCGCCCAACCATACCGTCATATCGGCCACCGCCGCCTACTGAACTTCCCGAGCCGGGGTGCGCAATTTCAAAGATAGTGCCGGTGTAATAGCCCATACCTCGCACCAGTGTCGGGTCAAATCGCAGCTCTACTCCGGCCGGGAGCCCGTTCGCAAGCGCAGCACCGATCGCCGCAAGATTTTCCACTCCCGCAGCTGCCGCGCCCTCAGGAAGTGCCGCCGCAATCGCCTCGCCATGCAGAGGGATGCCCCCCTCAGCGAGCAACGGGGCAAGTCGCGCGAGCACCTCCCCCAAGGACTCGGCGGCGTGTGCGTCGAATTCCGCTAGCTCGGCGATCACCCCTGAGGTTCCGATCTTGTCGAGCTTGTCGATCGTAATCAGTGCGCGCTCGTGCTGATCTGCCGCAAAACCACAGTGCTCGAGCACACCGAACAGTATTCGGCGGTCATTGAGGCGAATCACGCACCCGGCGAGGCCGAGCGAACTGAGGGCTTGGGAAGTGGCGGTGATCAGTTCCACCTCGGCAAGCAGGCTCGGCTCACCAATAATGTCGATGTCTGCTTGCACAAACTGTCGATAGCGGCCCTTCTGAGGCCGCTCAGCGCGCCATACCGGCGCAATCTGCAGCGAACGAAACACCGGCGGCAACTCCGCACGGTGACTCGCATAGAACCGTGTCAGTGGCACGGTCAAATCGAAGCGGAGCCCCAAGTCAGCCAACGCATCGGGGTCTGCAGCGGCAGCTGCAGCGGCGAGAGCATCAGGGGTGATGCCCCGCTTCAGAATTGAGAAGGAGAGCTTCTCGTTATCGCCGCCGAGACCGGCATGCAGTCGCGACCAATCTTCAACGACCGGAGTCTCAATTTCGTCGAAGCCGTGCGACCGATAGACCTCACGAATCACCGCGAGTGCGTGCTCGCGTCGTGCCTTGTCTGCGGGCAGAAAGTCGCGCATCCCGCGTGGCGGGTTCACCTGAGTGGCCATGGTTCTCTATTCTCCCACGGCGCGTGTGACGAGCCGTGCGGTGGCCAGCCGCAATGCCCGATCCGGATCGACACCCATCTGATTGGCACGCGCAACAATCGCGAGCAGTGCGTCGCCAATTTCTTCGGAGGCGTCCGGGGATTCCTCAGCAGCACCGGTGGGATCGGGCAGCTCGGGCAGATGCACCGCAGCTGCAGCAGGGTGGATCTCGGCAATTTGCTTCGGGGAGGAGGCTCCAGCCCGTTTCAGGCGTTCGACAACTTTCGCCGTTCGCGCGAGGGTCGGCATCCCAGCAGGGATTCCCTGCAGCGGGCTGCGACTGCCGCGTGTCTCACCGGCAGCATCTTCTTTCAGCCGTTCCCATTCCGCATGCAGCTGTTCGACGCTCAGATACCCGCGATCCCCAAAGACATGTGGGTGTCGATCGATGAGTTTCTGATTGAGGGTTGCCGCGACGAGCTCCAGATCGTAGCCCTCACCATCGCGCTCGGCAATCGCGGCGTGAAACAGCACCTGATACAGCAGATCCGCGAGTTCACTCACGACTTCCTCGGGAGGAAGCCCCCGATCAATCGCATCGATGAACTCTGCGCTCTCTTCGATCAGAAAAGGAGTCAAGGAGGCGTGTGTCTGCGCCGCATGCCAGGCGCACCCACCCGGCCAGACGAGTTGTTGCACGGTGGCGCGCAACTGAGTCAACGTTGAGTACTGCCGACTGGGATCAGGTGTCACCATACCCGCACCCTATACCTGGTGTGGATCCCACTCACTCCTCCTCACCGCAAAACCACACAGGGAACGCTCTTATTACAAAGTTAGGATCTGCCTATGTTCCCGAATTCGCGCATTGGCAGGGCGGTTACTCTGTTCATGGTGACGTGCGCCACGCTGGGACTTTCCGCCTGTTCGGTTGCACCCACAGAGGCTGCGCCCGTGAAACCTCCCACGATGGCTCCTGAGCAGTCGTTGGGCGAGGCGTGTGGTGTGTCACAGGCAGCAGTTGATGAGCTCGTCGCAGACGCTGAATCGCAGCTTCGCGCGGGCCTCGAAACCGCAGGGCAGGAGTTCCTCCGCGGACGTATGCCGGACTTTGCTTTTCTGGGGTTCACCCTGGATAGCTCATTTATGTCATTGCACGACCAAATCACGAACGCGGAGGTGTCAGCCGCGCTCGGTCGGGTCGCCGATGCGATCAGTGGCGTCGGAGAGCTCGAGCAGCCCAGTTCACTGCTGTCAGTGCCTGCCTACCTTGCCGGTCTGAAGACACAACTGGGCCTACTCACGCAAGCGAGTAACGATCTGCACGAACTATGCGGAAGCCAGTAGTCGGTACATCATTCCCGCGCGCTCCAGCGTGATCAACTCGCTGGAGTGTCCGGTTCCAAGAGCGTAGTGAGCACACGGCCGGTCCACGCCACAATATCGCCCTCGTCGCCGACCGCGCGCTGCCCGACACCCGCAAGCGGACTCCGAGTGGTGGCCGTGCCCCCGGGCAGCGGCACCTGCAAAGTCTTCGTCGCTTCGGTATAGCGAGAACCGGGGAACATCCGGTTCATGCGCATGCGCCGTGAGTCTGTCAACACCGCAGGTTCGATACGGAGTGCCGATCCGCTCGCCACTACCTTAGAAAGCCCGAGTTTGGCAGCACGACGACGCAGCGCCGAGACTGCCGCAAGGCGCTGTACCTCTGCGGGTGGCGCACCGTAACGATCGGTAAGTTCTTCGAGCACCAGAGCGACATGCTCTTCGGGGGCTTGCGGGTGGGAAGCCGCTGAGAACTTCTGATAGGCCTCGAGCCGTAGCCGCTCGCTCTCGACGTATTCTTCGGGGATGTGCGCGTCAACCGGTAACTCGAGCACCAGCTCGGTGGCACCCACCACATCTTCACCCTTGAATGTTGCCACAGCCTCACCGATCATGCGCAGGTACAGGTCAAAGCCGACGCCCGCGATGTGTCCAGACTGCTCCCCGCCCAGCAAGTTGCCCGCGCCACGCAGTTCGAGGTCTTTCAGTGCAACCTGCATCCCGGAGCCCAGATCGTTGTTTGTGGCAATCGTCTCGAGTCGCTCGTGCGCATGCTCGGTGAGTGGTTTGTCTGGATCGTAAAGGAAATATGCGTAGGCCCGCTCACGACTGCGCCCGACCCTTCCGCGCAGCTGATGCAGCTGGCTCAGGCCGTACTTGTCAGCGGCATCAATGATGATCGTGTTGGCATTCGCGATATCGAGCCCGGTCTCAATGATGGTGGTCGACACCAGCACGTCGTATTTGCGTTCCCAGAAGTCCACAACTACCTGCTCAAGCTGATGTTCCCCCAGCTTGCCGTGTGCCACGGCTACGCGGGCCTCTGGCACAAGCTCAGCGATATGAGCCGCCACTCGATTGATCGACTGCACGCGATTGTGCACGAAGAACACCTGGCCCTCCCGGAGGAGTTCACGGCGAATTGCCGCGGTGATCTGCTTGTCACTGCGCGGCCCCACGAAGGTGAGAATCGGGTGTCGATCTTCCGGTGGAGTGGCAAGTGTCGACATCTCTCGGATTCCGGTGACCGCCATTTCCAGGGTGCGCGGAATCGGCGTGGCACTCATCGCCAAGATATCTACCCCGGTTTTCAGCTTCTTCAGCTGGTCCTTATGCTCAACACCGAAACGTTGCTCCTCATCGATAATGAGCAGCCCCAAATCTTTGTATCGCACGCGATCGGTGAGGAGGCGATGCGTGCCGATCACCACATCGACGGTGCCCGCTGCCAGACCATCTATCGTCTCGCGGGCTTCCTTCTCTGTCTGGAACCGGCTCAGCGCGCGCAGCTGCACAGGGAAGCCGGCAAAACGGTTCTGGAACGTCTCCAGGTGCTGTTTCACCAACAGGGTGGTCGGGACAAGCACGACGACCTGTTTGCCGTCTTGGACTGCTTTGAACGCAGCCCGCACCGCAATTTCCGTCTTCCCAAACCCAACGTCGCCCGAGACTAACCGGTCCATCGGCACCGGTTTCTCCATGTCGCGTTTCACCTCATCAATGGTGGTGAGCTGATCCACGGTTTCCGCGTACGGAAACGCCTCTTCAAGTTCGTGCTGCCACGGCGTGTCGGGTGAGAATGCGTGACCTCCTGCAGCGACGCGCGCAGAGTAGAGTTTCACCAGTTCGACTGCAATGTCACGAACTGCCTTGCGTGCCTTCTTCTTGGCATTTGCCCAGTCGCTGCCGCCCATTTTGGAAAGCGCCGGCGCTTCGCCCCCGACATAGCGAGACAGCTGATCAAGCTGGTCGGTAGGTACATACAGTTTGTCTTTGGGCATGCCCCGCTTCGAGGACGCGTACTCCAGCACCAAGTACTCGCGCAACGCTTTCCCCGCGTCGCGGCCAATACCAGTCGGCACCATGCGCTGGGTGAGTTCAACGAATTGCCCAATGCCATGTGTCTCATGCACCACATAGTCACCCGGAACGAGCTTGAGCGGATCCACCACATTCTTGCCGCGCCGCTTCGCAAGCTTCTGGCCGGATGCCTGTTGCGCGGTCACCGCACGACCGAAGAACTCGGCCTCGGTTGCCAGCAGGAGCTTGGCTTCACCGCTCTCAAAACCTGCCCAGGCCGTCCCAGCGGCGAGGTACACCACACCGGATTCGCATCTCTCAGGCACTGCATCCACCATGCGTGCTGCCACACCAGCTTCAGCCAGCACATCACGGGCACGCTCAACCAAGCCAACACCCTGCGCAGTCACGAGCACACACCAGTGATCGTTCAAGCGTTCACGAATGTGCTGTATGGCGGCGGCCGTTGCCTCCACCCCGGGTTGCGAACGCGGCAAGGGTTCGCTGTGCACCGTGACGAGACGCGGGTCGACCGACTCATCCTGCACGAAGCTCGACATGCTCCACCAGGCAGTGCCACCGAAAGCCTGCCGCACTTCGGCCAGCGTCAGCATGCCGTGGTCATCTGCGGGAATCGGCGCGTCGGCACCTGCAGTGGCAGCTGCCCACGCAGCCTCGAGAAACTCCCTGTTGGTCTCGACCAGGCTGCGGGCACGTGTGGCCACACGCTCTGGCGCCACCACCGCAACTGCGGAGTGCTGTGGCAGTAGCGAAGTGAGCGGAGTCAACCCAGGAACAAGCTGTGGCAGCAGGCTCTCCATCCCCTCGACCACAATGCCCTGACTGATTCTTTCCAGCAGGGAGCCGAGCGCCGGAAACTGCGGGAGGAGCGCAGCTGCACGAGTTCGCACTTCCTCGGTGAGCAGCAGTTCCCGGGCCGGCCACAGCTCAACCTTCGGCACAGGATCACCGGCGCTGCGCTGGTCCGCCACTGCGAAACGGCGGATCTGATCGACTTCGTCACCAAAGAAATCAATGCGCACCGCGTGCTCGGCAGTCGGCGGAAAGACGTCGAGAATGCCCCCACGGACCGCGAATTCACCACGGCGTGTCACCATGTCCACCCGCGAATACGCGTGCGCAATCAGCTCGCGAGCGATCTGTTCAAGCCCTGCGGATGCTGCGCCTGCGCGCAGCACAATTGGCTCAGCGTGCGCGGCATGCGGCGACACTGGCTGCAACGCAGCCCGCACCGAGGCCACCACGATGAGTTCGCGCTCACCGGAATACTCGCGCAGGCTACGCAACACCTCCGCACGACGCCCCACCGTCTCTGCGCTCGGGCTCAGGCGCTCGTGCGGAAGGGTCTCCCACGCAGGAAACTCCATGGTGAGTGCGTCCGGAAGCAACGACGCGAGTGCGGCGCGCAGCGCGTCTGCCTCCCGCGAGGTGGCAGCGACAATGAGCAGGGCACCTCCGCTGTTGCGCTCACGTCTCCGGCGCAGCAATCCGGCAAGCAAGGCGGGACGCAGCGCGTCGGCGACGGCAAACTCGGCCTCACCAAGCGCGTACTCCAGGGCACCGGCAAAGGATTCCGAAGCATCAAGAAGTCGATCCAGACCCACCAAACTCATTGCGACCTCCCGTGGAATTTTTGCTGGGCAGCAAGCAGACCGTCGGTGGTGAGCATCTCAGCCGCATCGGCCGCATCTTCAAGAAGCAGCGGCAGCGCAGCTCGCTCAGTGGCAGAAAAGGGTCGAAGCACAAAGTCGGCTGGATCTTGTTGCCCGGGGGGTCGACCAATGCCGATCCGCACCCGCAGAAATTCAGGAGAGCCCAGGGCTTTAGCGATGTCTCGAAGGCCATTGTGCCCCCCGTGACCGCCGCCTCGCTTGAGCTTGACAGAATCAAACGGGATATCAAGTTCGTCATGCAGCACGACGATGCGTTCGACCGGGATCTCGAAGTACTGCGCTAACGCGGCAACGGGTCCGCCAGATGTGTTCATGAACCCGTTTGACTTCGCGAGCACCAGCTTGGGTGCGCCAGGCGCAGCACGTCCCTCGGCAATGCGAGAGTTGGTGCGGTGAGAGCCAAACCGACCGCCGATGCGCTCTGCCAGCACGTCAAGCGCCATCTGCCCGACGTTATGGCGGGTCGCCTCATATTTCGCACCCGGGTTTCCCAGCCCCACAACCAACCAAGCGTCAGACACTGCTTGCTCCTCGATTCTGCGCTTGCGCCACCACATGATTTCACTTCCTCAAACGGAACGAGCCCGCCGGAGTCGGCCGCATGGCCGCCCGACGGGCTCGCAAGCCTCGACCGAGGCGCACGGAGCTACTCCGCAGCCGCGTCTCCGCCTTCGCCAGCGGCAGCGCGCTGCGCAACGATGTGCACAACTAGCTGCTTCGGATCATCAAGCAGGGTCTCATCAGATGCGAGGGCAATGTCGCCAGCAGTGATCTGCGAGCCAGCTTCCAGGCCCTCAACGTTGAGCTCGAGGAACTCACGAATGTTGGTGGCAGGAACGCTCAACCGAAGCGTGTTCAGCTCGAGCAGAGCATTGGTGCCCGAGAAAGAGGTGCCCACGAGGTGCACCGGAACCTCAACCTCGACGCGCTCACCCTGGTTGATGACGACGAGGTCGACGTGCTCGATGATCTGACGCACCGGGTCACGCTGCACGTCCTTCACCAGTACCAGCTGCTTTGCGCCAGCGATGTCAAGTTCGATCAGCGCATTTGCGTGGCGCACAATCAGGCTCAGCGGGTGGGTCTCCACCGACAGGTGGATCGGATCGGTACCGTGGCCGTACACAACTACCGGAGTACGGCCAGCAGCACGAAGCTTCCGGGCAACGCCCTTACCGAAGGATTCGCGCGCCGCGCTGTCAAGCTGGAAAGTCTCGCTCATGTGTGTTCTCCTTGCGGGCGTTCGCCCAGACGAGGCGGGCAGGGCCCGCCAGAGGTGTAGTGTCTCGCCGATGTGGCGCAGCAAGAGGGCCCGCTGGAGGCTCGCCCGCGTCGATCACGGATGCTGACGCATCCCTCGCCGAAGTACAGCGCCCTAGCTTAACGCACTTAGGCGGCGCCCTCAAACATGGAGGTCACGGAGCCGTCCTCGAACACCTCGTGAATCGCCTGTGCCAGGAGCGGCGCAATCGACAACACAGTCAGCTTCTCGAAGCGCTTCTCGGGCGGAATCGGGAGGGTATCGGTAACAACAACCTGGTCAATGAAGTCCTGCGACAGGTACTCGGTAGCCTTCCCCGAGAAGATGGCGTGGGTACAGGCAATCGTCACTCCACGCGCACCGTTTGCCTTCAACGCCTCAGCAGCCTTTGCGATCGTGCCTCCGGTGTCGATCATGTCGTCAACCACCACACACCAGCGGTCTTTGACCTCACCGACAATCTCGTGCACAGACACCTGATTCGGCACCAGCGGATCACGCCGCTTATGAATGATCGCAAGCGGCGCACCGAGCTTGTCGCTCCAGATGTCAGCCACGCGCACGCGGCCCATATCAGGCGACACCACCGTAAGGTCATCGCGGTCGATGGTCTGCTTGAAGTGTTCGAGCAACACGGGCATCGCAAACAGGTGATCCACTGGCCCATCGAAGAAGCCTTGAATCTGTGCTGCGTGCAGATCGACCGACATGATGCGATCGGCGCCGGCTGCCTTAAACAGATCAGCAACTAGCCGCGCAGAAATTGGCTCGCGACCGCGCCCCTTCTTGTCTTGACGGGAGTATGGGTAGAACGGCGCGACAACGGTGATGCGCTTCGCTGAGGCGCGCTTGAGCGCGTCGACCATAATGAGCTGCTCCATCAGCCACTCGTTAATGGGATGCGTATGAGACTGAATGACGAAGGCGTCACAGCCTCGCACGCTCTCATCAAAGCGTGCGTACAGCTCGCCGTTCGCGAAGGTACGCGCATCGGTGGGAACAAGTTGTGCTCCGAGCTCTTGCGCGACCCGTTCGGCCAATTCCGGATATGCCCGGCCGGAGACAAGAACCAACTTTTTCTGCCCGGCCATCTGAATTGCGCTCATGCCTGATCTTTCCCGCTCGTTTCCGCTGCCTGTGCACTGCTGGTACCGGGCCGATGTTCGACGACCCAGCCCTCGATATTGCGCTGTGGGGCGACGTTCAACGCAAGCGCTCCCGCGGGTACGGTCTTACGTACGACAGTCCCCGCTGCGGTATACACCCCGTCCTCAATCGTAACCGGAGCAATCAGCACATTCTTCGAGCCAATGCGCACCGCTGAACCAACTTCGGTGTGATACTTCTGCACCCCGTCATAGTTCGCAAAAATAGTGCCGGCACCGATGTTGGAATCATCACCAATCGTGGCGTCACCGACGTAGCTGAGATGCGGGACCTTGCTTCCCACACCGATCTTCGCGTTCTTGGTTTCAACGAACGCACCAATCTTGCCCTGTTCACCCAGTTCGGTACCGGGGCGGATGTAACTAAACGGGCCCACCTGAGCTCCTGCCGCAAACACCGCGAGTGTCGCTTCGCTGCGACGAATCCGGGCACCTGCGCCCACTTCACAGTCCAGCAGAGTCGTGTCGGGACCAATGATCGCCCCAGCGGCAATGGCAGTTGCTCCCTGCAGGAAGGTGCCGGGCAGAATCTCGACGTCGGCATCAATGGTGACGTCCACCTCGATCCAGGTGGTTGCCGGATCGTGAATGGTGACACCTGCCTGTTGATGCGCCGCAACGATACGCCGGTTGAGCTCTTTGCCAGCCGCCGAAAGCTGTGCCCGATCGTTGACGCCAGCGATAATCCACGGATCATTCGTGGTGACCGCGTCGACGATTCCCCCCGCAGCGAGAATGCGCGCGGCCGCGTCAGTCAGGTACTTCTCTGCCTGTGCATTGTTGGTGTCAATTTCGGCGAGCGCGCGCTCGAGCGCACGACGCGCGAACACGTACACGCCACCGTTGATCTCCGTGATCCGCCGCTGCGCGTCATCTGCGTCTTTCTCTTCGACGATGCCAGTCATTGCCCCGTCTGGGTCACGCAGAATCCGACCGAGACCAGTGGGATTCTCGAACACTGCTGACAGCAGCGTCATGCTACGACCGTGTTCAAGGTGACCTCGGGTCAGTCGCTCGAGAGTTGCGACGTCAATCAGCGGCACATCCCCGGACAGCACCACCACAGCGCCGTCGAAATCGGCAGGGAGCGCAGCCACCGCTTGTTCAACGGCACGGCCGGTACCCGGCGTTTCGTCCTGTTCAACAATCACCGCGTGCGGCGCGTGATCGAGAATCGCTTGCGCAACCAGTTCACGCTCGTGCCGCACCACCGCGATCACGGTTTCAGGTTTCAGACCAGCGGCGGTATCGAGCACATGGGAAATCAGCGCACGTCCGCCAATCTTGTGCAGCACTTTGGGAAGCGCTGATTTCATGCGCGTACCCTGCCCCGCTGCGAGAATCACCACCGCGATCGGACCTGTCACTGGACTTCCTCTCATCACCGGTATGTGCTCGCCCACGAAACTTCTGCATTGCTACGCAATCCAAAAGTCCCGGCGCTCGTGAGCGCCGATTTCGGAGCAACCACGCAAAGCTACGCTTTGCTTTGGCCGCTCCCACACAACTGTAATTGCTACGCAATCCTAGAGTCTCGGCGCTCGTGAGCGCCGATTTCGGAGCAACCACGCAAAGCTACGCTTTGCTTTG
>CAZTBS010000017.1:0-44620 GCA_964612125.1 uncultured Leucobacter sp.
CCGTCGTCGACGGTCGAGGGCACGAGGTGGCCGGCATGCGCATGGACGGTGCGACCTGGTTCACGCTGGGAGCGGCTCGTGCGAAAGCCGCGACCGCCGCAGCCTTCCAACGCCCGAGCGGGGCGCTCGAACAACTCTGGGAGGCGCACCCCACGCTGGTCCCGCTCATCGAGCAGCAGCTCGCCTTCCACCCGACAACGCTTGCCGGGGGTCTCCCGCTGAGGGGCTCCGACGGCGACGAAGAGATCATTGGTGCTGTGGGAGTGGCGGGCGCACTGCCCGAACTCGACCTGCAGATCGCCGAGGCGCTCACGAGCACCCCGCTCCCGAACCCCTGAACGGGCCTTCGACCGGCCGGGCGGCCTGTGGGCGGGCTCCTCGCCCGCGTCGCCCTCGCCCTGTGCGTCTGGGTCGTCGGGCGGCACCCGGCAGAGCGCCTCGGCGATCACGCCGCACACCGTGAGGACGATGCCCGCGCCCAGCACCGCCAGCATCGGGATCCAGGTCACGGCCGCAGGCATCACGCTGCGGGTGAGCAGTTGCAGGGCCAGACCGGCGCCGAACCCGCCGAGCAGCGCCCCCGCGAACTGGCCCGCACGGGCGCCGGCGAGCAGCCGCACCGCGTGGAACGGGTTGACGCGGCGATCCGAGGCACGGGTCACCGCGCGGCGCAGCATGACCGCCAGAACGATCAGCACGACCGCCATCACGAGCATGCTGGCCGCGAGCGAGACCGGCGGCACGAGGGGGGCGCTGCCCCGTGTGGAGCGGAAGAGCTGGATCAGCAGCCCGGCGGCGACCCCGACGACCGCGAAGGCGGTCACCGAGAGCGGGGACGTGCGCCGCAGGCGGTTCATGCCGGTCCTCCGACGGAGTCCCCCGACTGCCCTACCACGGCGTCGGCGGGCTCGGGCGATCCGGCCGAGTTCTCGCCGTTCTCCGGCAGCACGGTAGTAGTATCGCCGATGCGCTCCAGGAGCGCATCCACCCGGCCGTGGCCCATCAGCACCGCGTGGGGGTCGAGGTCGAGCCAGGGCGCGAGCACGAAGTCGCGCTCGTGAGCGCGCGGGTGGGGCACGGTGAGGCGGTCGTCCTTGACGACCCTGCCGCCGTAGAGGATCAGGTCGATGTCGAGGGTGCGATCCGCCCACTTCGCACCGCGCACCCGGCCGTGCCGGTCCTCAGCCGCCTGCAGCAGATCGAGCAGTTCGTGGGGGCCGAGCGCCGTCTCGGCGAGCGCCACGCCGTTGAGGTAGCGGGGGGCGAGCGGATCGGGACCCTGAGGGGTCAGCGCCACGCTCTCCCGCAGTGGTGAGGCCCGGAAGGCGCGGATGCCGGGAGCCCCGGCGAGTTCGCGCTGGGCGGCGAGGATCGTCTCGCCGCGACTGCCCGTCGCGCCGTCGAGGTTGGCGCCGAAGGCGAGCAGCACCGGCACGAGTTGCGCGATCACGGGCCCTCCTCGAGTGCCGACACCCTCGCAGAGGACGATGGTGCTGATGGCATCGGTGCCGATGACGCAGGCGCGCGTCGCACGACCGTCACCGATACGTCGGCGAACTCCGCGTCGATGGGCGCGTCCGGCTTGTGCACCGTGACCCTCGCCTCGGCGACGCCCGGGAAGCCGAGCGCCACGCCGGCCACGCGCTCGGCGACGGTCTCGATGAGGTCGACCGGATCCCGCTCCACGGCGGTCACGACGGCATCGGCGAGCTCTCCGTAGTGCACGGTCCGGCCGAGCTCGTCTCCCGCGGAGGCCGGGCGAAGGTCGAGCGATAGCTCGACGTCGATCAGGAACCTCTGGCCGTGCTCCCGCTCGAAGTCGAAGACGCCGTGGTGGGCGAACACCTCGAGCCCGGTCAGGGCCATGCGGTCCCGATCGCCCTCCCCCGTCGAGAACGCGATTGTGGCCCCTTCAGCACCCTGCGAGGGGCCGCAACCGCGTTCTCGACGAGTATGGCCGCCGTCATCGGGGTGCAGTGATCCCCTGCGATCCGCGTCCCGGCCGACGGACGACCGGTGGGCCGCCCCCCACGCCTCGGCGACTGCGAGGGCGTTCACCGTCGGGGCGACCTCGTGCACGCGCACCCCCCAGGCGCCGACGCCGGCGGCGAGCGCGCTGACCACGGCCGTCGCGAGATCGCGATCGTCCATCGATATCTCGGCCGTCGGCACATCACGGGCCGCGGCAAGGGTCTCGGCGATCATCCGCTTGCGCGAGACGCCGACCAGCACGGGATGGCCGAGCCCGGTCAGCCGCGGCAGGCCCGCGAGGAGCTCCCACCCCTGCCGGGCGGTCTTGTCGAAGCCGAGCCCCGGGTCGAGCACGAGGCGCTCGGGCGCCACCCCGCCGGCGATCGCGGCATCGGCGAGGCGGGCGAGCTCCTCGCGCACCTCGGCCACGACGTCGCCGTAGCTCGAGCGCCGGTGATGCGGGTCGGGCACGCCTCGCCAGTGCATGACGATGAAGGCGGCGTCGGTCTCGGCGACGGTGCGGCGCATCTCGGGGTCGTGCTCCCCGCCCGACACGTCGTTGACGATCGCCGCGCCCGCGCCGATCGCCGCGATCGCGGTGCCGGCGTTCAGTGTGTCGATCGAGACCGTGAGGCCCTCGGCGACGAGCGCCTCGATGACGGGCAGCACGCGCCGGCGCTCCTCGTCGGGCGACACGGGATCGGCGCCCGGCTTGGTCGACTCCCCGCCGACGTCGACGATGTCGGCCCCCTGGGCGGCGAGTTCGAGCCCCCGCGAGATCGCGGCGTCCACGTCGAGGAAGCGCCCGCCGTCGCTGAATGAGTCGGGGGTGACGTTCAGCACGCCCATCACCAGGGTCTCGGGGTGCTGCCCCTCGCTCACGCCCCGCTCCGATCGGTTGCTGCGATGAGCGCCAGCACCTCGGCCCTCTCCCCGGGGTGCGAGAGCGAGCCGCGCGAGGCGACGGTCACCACGAGGGCCTCGGTCTGCCGGCCCCCGCGATCCGCCACGCAGCCGTGACTCGCCTCGAGCACCACGAGCACACCTGCGGGCCGCAGACCGGTCTCCAGAGCGTCCGCGATCTGCTCACCCAGGCGCTCTTGCACCTGCGGGCGGGCGGCGAGTGTGTCGACGACGCGCGGGATCGCCCCCAGCCCGACGACCCGCTGCGCGGGGCGGTAGGCGACATGGGCGCGGCCCCGGAAGGGCAGCAGGTGATGCTCACAGGTGGAGCGCAGTGCGATATCGCGCACGAGCACGAGCTCTCCCGTCTCCTCCCCCACCGGCACCGCGTCAACCAGGTGCTGCAGCGGGTCGACGCCCACGCCGGCGAAGAACTCGGCGTAGGCGTCGGCGACCCGCGCAGGGGTGCCGGCAAGGGTGTCGCTGTCGGGATCCTCACCGATCGCGGCGAGCAGCTCCCGCACCGCTCGGGCGATGCGGTCGCGGTCGACGCTCTCGGTCACGGTCGCTCGTGCCCCTCGGCGTCGGCAGCGGACGTGGGTGCATCGGAGTCGGCCGCAGTGGTATCGGCAGCAGACGTAGATGCATCGGTGTCGGCCGCAGTGGCGTCGACAGTGGCGTCGACAGCGGCGTCGTGCTCGGCGGTCTCGGCGGCGACCTCGTCGATCGTGCCGTCCGTGCGCGCGATCTCCGGCACAGGGATCGGGGGCAGATCCGACACGGGGCGGGTGGCGCTCGAGAGCCACACCCGACGCTCGGGAAGCTTCTGCACGTCGGCGAAGATCTCGGCGATCTGCAGGTGGTCGAGAGTCTCCTTCTCGAGCAGCTCCCCCGCGAGTCGATCAAGCACCGCACGGTTCAGCACCAGAGCCTCATAGGCCTCGTCATGCGCCTGTTCGATGATGGCACGCACCTCGGCGTCCACCGACACGGCTACCCCTTCCGAGTAGTCACGAGCGGAGCCAAACTCGCCCAGGTACGGTGAGGCCTGTGCTTGGCCGAGCTTCACCGGGCCCAGCGTCGCCGACATGCCGTATTCGGTGACCATTTTGCGAGCTGTTGCGGTGGCCTTCTCGATATCGTTCCCTGCGCCGGTGGTCGGGTCGTGGAACACGAGCTCTTCAGCAACACGGCCACCAAGAGCGTAGGCGATCTGGTCCTGCAACTCGTTACGCGTGACCGAGTACTTATCCTCGAGCGGAATGACCATCGTGTAGCCGAGCGCACGGCCGCGCGGCAGGATCGTGATCTTGGTGACCGGATCGGTGTAGTTCAACGCCGCAGCCACCAGCGCGTGACCGCCCTCATGGTAGGCCGTCATCAGCTTCTCGTGGTCTTTCATGACCCGCGTGCGGCGCTGCGGGCCGGCGATGACGCGATCAATGGCCTCGTCAAGCGCCCGGTTATCGATGAGCTGCGCGTTGGAGCGCGCCGTCAGCAGCGCGGCCTCGTTCAGCACGTTCGCCAGATCGGCTCCGGAGAAGCCCGGAGTCTTGCGCGCGACCACGTCGAGGTCGACGTTCTTCGACAGCGGCTTGCCCTTCGCGTGCACCTCGAGGATGGCACGTCGTCCCTTCATATCGGGAGCGTCAACTCCGATCTGCCGGTCGAAGCGACCCGGTCGCAGCAGGGCGGGATCCAGCATGTCGGGGCGGTTGGTCGCCGCGATCAGAATCACGTTGGTCTTCGGGTCGAAGCCGTCCATCTCGACGAGCAACTGGTTCAGGGTCTGCTCGCGCTCATCATGACCGCCGCCCATGCCTTGGCCACGGCGCTGTCCGACGGCATCGATCTCATCGACAAAGATGATGGCGGGCGCGTTGGCTTTGGCCTCTTTGAAGAGGTCGCGCACGCGGCTTGCACCCACGCCCACGAACATCTCCACAAAGTCAGACCCCGAGATGCTGTAGAACGGTACGCCAGCTTCACCGGCAACGGCGCGCGCAAGCAGGGTCTTGCCGGTACCGGGAGGGCCGTACAGCAGCACACCCTTCGGAATACGGGCACCCACGGCCTGGAAACGAGTCGCGTCCTGCAGGAAGTCCTTGATCTCGTGCAGCTCTTCAACCGCTTCATCAGCGCCAGCGACGTCAGCGAAGGTGACCTGTGGGGTGTCCTTCGAGATTAGCTTGGCGCGAGATTTGCCGAACTGCATGACTTTGTTGCCGCCACCCTGCATCGACGAAAGCATCCACCAGAAGAACAGGCCAATCAGCAACAGTGGCAGCAAGAAGCCCAAGATCGACCACAGCGCGCTCGGCTGCGGCACCTGATCAGTGAAGCCATCCTCTGGCGCTGCCTCATTGACCGCGGCAACCACGTCTGCGCCGCGCTGGTTGACGTAGTAAAAGAAGACATCGCTCGAGCCGGTCTTTTCGTCGGGTTCAGCGAGACTCAAGTTAACGCGCTGGTCACCGTCAATGATCTCGGCTTTCGTCACCTCACCAGCGGCGAGCATCTCGAGCCCGCGCTGCGTGGTGATCTCGCGCACGCCGCTGCCCGCGAGCAGCGACCATCCCAGCAACACGATGAGCGGAGCCAGAATCAGATACAGCAATGGCCCCTTGAAGAGGTTCTTACCCTTTGAGGTCTTGCGAACCTTGCGTGCGTTGTCAGCCAAGTTGCGGCCTTTCTGCGGTCACCAGCGAATACCAGTAAGCGTATCCGCTGCGGGCTGCGGCAGCTCTGTGTGTCCGCTCAGCGCTAAACGGCTACTCTCCGCCGTACACATGCGGCGCGAGGATCGCGACATCGCGCAAGTTTCGATACCGTTCCGCGTAATCCAGGCCGTAGCCCACGACGAACTCATTCGGAATATCAAACCCGAGGTACGTCACCTCTACCTGCACTTTCAGCGCCTCCGGCTTGCGCAGCATGGTGCAAATCCGCACAGATTTCGCGCCACGGCTCTCCAGGTTTTCCTGCAGCCACGACAGCGTAAGGCCAGAGTCAATGATGTCTTCGACAATGAGAACGTCGCGACCGGTCACATCGGAGTCGAGGTCTTTTAGAATGCGCACCACACCGCTAGAGCGGGTACCAGCCCCGTATGAAGACACCGCCATCCAGTCCATTTCGGCATGGAAACGCAGCTCACGGGCGAGGTCGGCCATCACCATTACCGCACCCTTCAACACGCCCACCAACAACGGCGGATTCTCAAACCCGTAGTCGGCCTCGATTTCTCGTGCGAGCTCCGCCAGACGAGTCTGCAACTCGGCTTCAGTGTGCAGCACGACGGTGAGGTCGTTTCCGAGTTCCTTGGCGTCCATGTGTTCGCTTTCCTTCGCTCAGTGGGTGGATCGGCCAGCCGCTCGAAACAGCACGCGACCGGCAGCACGCTCAACTGTAGCGCCGGGCACGTGGATAGGCCCTTGTCCGCGCCAATCGGTCACCAGCGAGGCCACGCGGAGCGTGTGCTCCCGGCTGAGATGGGCAGCGAAATGTGTCCGACACAGTGCACGGATCATACGGTTGCGCAGCGCCGCCGGCTGCGCTGCGAGCGCAGCCACGGATAACGTCACGACGCTGCCGTCTTCGTCAACGCTCTGCCGCAGCAGTTCATCGGCAAGCGCATCGAGGGCGTCGGCGTCTTCTCTGGCGAGCACCGCGGTGCGCGCCAGGTTGACTGCGATGCCCGGCCCCAGCGCCGCCTCCCAGGTCGGTAGCACCCGTTCGCGCACACGCACACGCGCAAACACCGTGTCACGGTTGTGTGGGTCTTGCCAGGGTTCGAGCCCCTGCGCAGTACACGCCCGGGCGGTGGCGGCCCGACTCATCTCGAGAAACGGTCGGCGGATCGCATCACGTGCCGGTGGAATGCCCGCCAGTGCGCGCGTACCCGAGCCACGGCTCAGCGCTAACACCACCTGTTCTGCCTGGTCGTCGCGGGTGTGCCCGGTCAAGATTGCCACTGCGTGCTCCGCGCGACGCACAGCCTCGAGCGCCTCATAACGGGCAAGGCGGGCGGCTGCCTCAGGCCCATCGGCATCTCCTGCGGGCACCGAAACCGCGCGGACGATCACCGGCGCGAGCCCGAGCCGGCGCGCCGCGGTCGCCGCGCGCTCGGCGACGGCCGCCGACCCCTCCTGCAGGCCATGATCCACAATCACCGCGCCTGCACGGAGCCCGAGACGCGGTGCCTCAAATGCGGTGGCGGCGGCAAGCGCCAGCGAATCGGCACCACCCGATAAGGCGACCAGCACGAGCGGTGCTGCCTGCGTGGCACCCCCTGTTGCACTGCCACCGACCGTCCACTCTGCGAGCACTCGCCGCACCGCCACGCGGGTGTCGGCAACTGCAGAGTTCAAGGGGGGCAACCGGGTCACCCCACCACGCTACCGCGCCCGCTCGAGTACGCTGAGATCGCACATCACCGCGAGGGCCACGCCCCACAGACACAAGGAGTATGCATGACCGCCGCATTCGATGCCGTCATCGAGATCCCCAAGGGAAGCCGTAACAAGTACGAGGTCGACCACGAAACCGGTCGCGTCTACCTCGATCGCGTGCTTTACACGGGGTTCGTCTACCCCACCGACTACGGCTTCTTCGAAGAAACCCTCGGTGAAGATGGTGACCCGCTCGACGTGCTCGTGCTGCTCGACTACCCGGTATTCCCCGGCGTCGGAGTAAAGGTGCGCCCCGTCGGCGTGCTGAAGATGAGCGACGAAGCAGGCGGCGACGACAAGGTGATCGCCGTGCAGCACAAGGATCCGCGCTGGGCGCACATTCAGGATGTGGCCGACATTCCGGAGTACACCCGCAAGGAGATCGAGCACTTCTTCGAGCACTACAAAGATCTGGAGCCCGGCAAGTGGGTGAAGGTTGACGCCTGGGGCTCGGCGGCGGACGCGGAGAAACTCATCGTGGAGTCGCAGGAGCGGCTCGCTACGCAGGGCCACTGAGCCCGACCCCGCCTCGCCCGCGACACGGCGCAATTCCACCTGGCAAGTTCTGCCAAACGTGGGATTGCGCCGTTTCGCATGGTGCAGGATCGCCGCGGCAGGGCGCGGATGGATCGGCGAGGGAAGCGGTGATTCTGTTCCCGAGCCTGGCCGGGTCTGGCGGGAGCAATGGCGGAGCCATTGCGGATGGATCGGCGAGGGAACGGAATCACCGTTTCCCTCGACGTTCCCCAGTGCCTATACGAATCCGTTGCCGTAGGGATCGATGAACATCCCACCGCGCAGCACTTCGTAGTGCAGGTGGCAGCCGAAGCTCATGCCGGTGTTGCCGACGTAGCCAATGACCTGTCCCGCGTTCACCCACTGACCGGAGCTCACTGCGAACCCGCTCAGGTGTGCATAGCGAGTCTGGTACCCACCACCGTGGTTAATGTAGACCATATTGCCGCCTACGTTGACCCAGCCCGCGATGATGACAGTGCCGGAGGTGGCCGCCACGATTGGTACACCACAACCGTTGACGAGGTCCACACCCGTGTGGCCCCACCACTGTTGGAAATACGTGGAGATGTAGGAATACGGGATCGGCACTACCCAACCGCTGGAGCTGCCGCCCCCACCCCCGCCACCGCCGCCGCCAGCTGCAGCTTCGGCAGCACGCCGCGCAGCATCTTCGGCGGCGCGTCGAGCGGCTTCCTCGGCGAGTCGCTGCCGCTCGGCTGCCTCTTGACGCAGTCGCTCTTCATAGCCGGCAACGGTTGCGGTAGTGGTGTCTTTCAGTGCAGCGAGCTGGGCAGTAAGCACCGCTTGCTGATCTTCCTGCGCTTGCAGAGCCTCGGCCTGCCCGGCAACAGCGGTAGCCGCCGCCTGTTCGGCAGCTTCTTTCTCTGCGCGGAGAAGCTCGCGCTGTTCTTCGGCGACCTGGGCTTGCTCCCCGAGAGACGCCGCGGTGTTCATCGCCTGCTGCGCCTCTTCTGAGATGACGGTGTTGCGTTCCGTGGCTTTGGACATCGCCGCAAGCCGTTCGAGCAACGCATCGGCAGTATCGCCTTCGCTCTCCAGGAACAGTTCAATATTGCGATCTACCCCGCCGGAGCGGTACATCTGTGACACCAGCGCCGCCGCCTGAGCTGCGGCTTCGTCGGCCTCGGCTCGACTTTGCGCGGCTTGCGCGTCGAGCATCTCTGACTTTCGAGCAGCTTCCTGAAACGCAGCCTCGGCGTTCTGGTACGCAGTGATGGCGTCTGCGTGCAGGTTCCGCAGGCGCTCGAGTTCAGCCTCGCCCTGCGCAATGAGATTCTCAATCTCGACGACCTTCGCCGCGGCTGTCGCCTCGTTTTGCTTCGCAGCTTCCACGTCGGCCCAGGTCGGCAGTTCAAGCGCGTGCGCAGGCGCTGACGCAAGCGGGTCAGCGGTCATCGCCGCGCAGGCCAGCACGGCCACCGCGATTCCGGCGATCCACCGTTTGCGTGTTGTTCTTGCCAGCTTGCGCATCCAGTTCCATCCCTCCGCGACGCGATCAGTCTCACACGTGTCGCAACAATTTACGCGGATCTAGGCCCCGCGTCGCGGAAACGTCAGTCGTGCGAACCTTCAGGCTAGCAGTGAAGGTTGAGTGTTTGGGGCGCACCGCTTGACGTTCACACACGCCTTCACGGGTCTACTCTGGAAGTGCACCCCTGGGCGCACCACTGATCAGCGGATCCGCCCCCAGATCAAAGGAGCCGGCATGGCGAACTCGGACGACACCCCCACGACAACAGCCGCAGAGGAGGAGTTTCCTCTCGCTGCCCCTGGTCAGATCGACATCACCCCAGAGATCGACGAGATTGCTGAGTTGCGCCGCAAAGGAAAGCCGCGCAGCGATGACGGACCGGATGCGCCATGGCGACAAGGACACCCCTACGACCGCAAACTCAGCGCACGCGGGTACGAGCGTGAGAAGCGAAAGCTGCAGATCGAACTCCTGAAACTGCAGGCGTGGGTGAAGGAGACCGGGCAGAAAATTGTCATTCTGTTCGAGGGTCGCGACGCTGCAGGCAAGGGTGGCGCCATCAAGCGCTTCACAGAACACATGAATCCGCGCGGTGCCCGCGTTGTGGCACTCGAGATCCCCACTGATCGTGAGCGTAGTTCCTGGTACTTCCAGCGCTATGTCGCGCATCTTCCGAGCGGCGGCGAGATCGTCATGTTCGACCGCTCTTGGTACAACCGCGCTGGCGTCGAACGAGTCATGGGCTACTGCACACCGCAGGAGTATCTTGAGTTCACGCGCTCGGCCCCCGAGTTCGAGCGGATGCTCGTGCAATCAGGGATCCACCTGGTGAAATTCTGGTTCTCAGTCAGCCGCGCCGAGCAGCACGCGCGTTTCTTGGCCCGTTCGAGCGACGAAGTGAAGCAGTGGAAGCTCTCCCCCACAGATCTCGCAAGCCTCGACAAGTGGGATGCCTACACCGAGGCTAAGGAAGCAATGTTCTTCTACACGGACACCCCGCACGCGCCGTGGACCGTGGTGAAGTCAAACGACAAAAAGCGCGCCCGCCTTGAAGCGATGCGCTGGGTGCTCTCGCGATTCGACTACCCCAACAAAGATCACCGCGTTGTCGGCACGCCCGACCCAAGAATTATCGGCAGGCCCGCCGATGTCTACGACGAGAGTGAACAGCTCGGCGGTCACTTCCCGATCGTGGGAAAGCCTGGGGGTAGCGCGGATAACCGGAAGCCCAGTGAGCAGTAGTTCGGGAGCACGGGGAAACATTCGCGCGCTCCTGCCCAGCCTGCAGGACTATCGCGGTGTGTCGCGGACGTGGCGCAGCGACCTACTGGCGGGCATCACCGTCGGGATCGTGGCACTCCCCCTGGCGCTGGCGTTCGGGGTGAGTTCGGGTGTTGGGGCCGAGGCTGGCCTCATTACCGCAATCATCGCCGGACTCGTCGCAGCGGTGTTTGGTGGATCGAACGTGCAAGTATCAGGCCCCACGGGGGCAATGGTCGTGGTACTCGCCCCGATCGTCGTCACCCACGGTGTCGGCGCCGTCGTGATCGTGAGCATCATGGCTGGCGTCATCGTGCTCGCGGCTGGCGCACTGCGTCTCGGACGTGCCGTCAGCTATATCCCGTGGCCAGTCATCGAGGGCTTCACAGCCGGGATCGGTGTGATCATCTTCTTACAGCAGGTGCCCGCCGCGCTGGGGGTGGCCGCACAGGGCCATGACACGAATGCGGTGGTTGCGGCTTGGCAAGTCGTCACCGAAGCCAGCTGGCCACAGGCGTTGCTGCCACTGGTCATCGTGGGAATCGTTGCAGTCATCATGTTGGGCTTCGCGCGCTGGCTCCCAGCACTGCCCGGTTCATTTATTGCGATCGTCGTGGTTGCCGTCGCTGCGGCGCTGATGCAGCTCGCTATCCCAACCATCGGTGCGCTTCCCCACTCACTGCCAGCACCCAGCCTGCCAGCACTCGATACGGCAATGATGAGCGCGCTGATCGGGCCAGCGTTCGCCGTAGCAGCGCTGGCAGCCATCGAGTCGCTGTTGTCAGCCCGTGTCGCGGCGACAATCGCCCCCACCGGTCAACTGAACGCCGACCGTGAACTGGTTGGACAGGGACTCGCCTCGATCGCAGCTGGCATGTTCGGTGGGATGCCAGCGACGGGCGCAATTGCGCGCACCGCAGTGAACGTGCGCAGCGGTGCCCGCAGCAGGCTCGCCGCAATCGTGCACGCGCTGCTGTTACTCGCCGTGGTACTCGTCGCCGCGGACGTGGTTGCGGTGATTCCGCTCGCTGCACTGGCGGGAGTGTTGATGGTGACAGCCGCGCGCATGGTGTCACTCGCTACCATCCGACGCGTGTTCCATTCCGGTCGCTCAAGCGCCGTCATCTTCGTAGTGACCGCGTTCGTGACCGTCGCGTTCGACCTTATCGTCGCGGTGGGGATCGGCATCGCTGCTGCGGCATTCTTCGCGCTGCGCACGCTCAGCCGCAGCAGCGGAGCACACCGCGAGGAACTGCCGGGGGAAGCCGCTCTCGGCGATGAGCGCATCGCGCTGTTTCGGCTTGAAGGATCGCTGTTCTTCGGCGCGGCTGAGCGTCTCGTTGACGAAGTTGCCGCCGCCGGGGACGTGGAGGTCGTCATTCTGCGACTGTCAGGGTTGCAGATCGTTGATTCCACCGGGGCCAATGCGCTCTCCGAAATGGTGACCGCACTCGAGCAACGCGGAGTCACCGTGCTGCTCAAGGGAATTCGCTCCGAACATCGGGAGTTACTTGCGCAACTCGGAGTCATCGAATCGCTGCGACACCCGAACCATCAATTCGCCGAGTTGGAACCCGCAATTGCACACGCGCGCAGTCACATCGTGCGCGGGCGTGCACCGCAGACATCTGCAGGGTAAATTCCAGCGCCACCGTCGTGATCAGCTCTGCGTCGGCACGTGGGAGCTACCGGGTACGCAGAAGCTGGGCGCTAGGCGACTGGCGCGGTCTTACCGAACATTTCAGAACGGTGCGCAAAATGCGTGGGGAGCGAGGAGAATACAGCTATGGCTCCCGAGAATTCATCTTCGCAACACCGTGCCGAGCACGCTGAACACGCTGCATTCACAGCGGTGGATCGAGATCCCAGCGGCGTTCCTTTCGCTGAGCTTGACCCAGCGCTGTTACGCACCCAGCGCACAAGCCTGAAATGGACCAGGTTCTCTGCGGATGTGCTGCCGCTCTTTGTTGCGGAAATGGATTTCACCCTGGCACCGCAGGTGCAGCAGGCGATCATTTCACGCGTGCTCGCGAGCGACACCGGCTATCTCGACGGTCCCGGTGAACTCGCCCCGGTCTTTGCCGAGTTCGCGGCATCCCGCTGGGGATGGCAGGTCGATCCCAGTCACGTGCACCTCGCCACCGATGTCAGTTGCGGCATCGTCGAGCCACTCCGCTTGCAGGTTCCGGTGGGCGGCCGCGTCGCCATCACTACCCCGGTCTACCCGTCGTTCTTCGAAATGCTCGAAGAACTGCCGATCGAAATCGTGCAGATCCCGCTGCAGCAAACCGTCGTGCCAGACACCACTCCGCCCAGAATCTCCGCGCAACTCGACCTGACGGCCATCGAGCAGGCGTTCGCGAGCGACCCCGGTATTGATGCATTTCTGCTGTGCAACCCGCACAACCCACACGGGATTCTGCATTCCCCCGCAGAGCTCGCAGAGCTCGCTCGACTCGCTGCACGCTACGACGTGTTTGTGGTTTCTGACGAGATCCACGCCCCGCTCACGCTGCACGGTCACACCTTCACCCCGTTCGCACCGGTTGCTGCCGCCGCCGGCGCACTCTCGGTCACCGCCACCTCTGCGAGCAAGGGCTGGAACCTGGCAGGCGCCAAATGCTCGGTGATTGTGGCAGCCGACGCGCGAGCAAACACTCTGCTGCGCAAGCTACCACCCGAGGTCGCGACACGCACGAGCATCCTGGGTTTGCACGCAAACATCGCTGCGTACCGCGATGCCGTGGACTGGCTGGATCGTGCCATCGCTCAGATTGAGGCAAATGACCGGCTACTCGCCGAGTTGCTCGCGCAGCACCTGCCGGGCGTGGGGTACGCCAGGCCGCAGGCCGGCTACCTAGCCTGGCTCGATTTCCGTGCGACGCCGCTCGCCGACAATCCTTTCCGGCGCATCCTCACCGAGGCAAAGGTGGCACTCGGCAAGGGTGAAGCTTTCGGTATTGGTGGTGAGGGCCACGTCCGTCTCAATCTCGCCTGCGCTCCCGACACGATTCGACACGCGGTGGATCGCATCGCCGCACTCTTCGCGCGCATTGAGAACGGAGAAACCGCATGACTCGTGGCGATTCACGCCCCGCAGCCGAGCCGATCACCGATTGGACGGGCTTTGACTTCGACACACGCCAGGTGCACGCTGGGGAGCGCCCCGATCTGAACGCTGGCTTGCGCGTGCCACCCATTGCGCTGTCTGCTGGATACGTTTTCTCAGATTTCGAAGACGGGGTGGACCGTTTCAGCGGCCGATCGAGCGATCCCATCTATTCGCGGCAGGGCAATCCGACAAACTGGGTCGCCGAAGAGCGCCTCGCCTCGCTTGAGGGCGGCACCGCGGCGGTCGCCGTCTCGAGCGGACAGGCGGCAATCAGCGCCGCAATCTTTGCGCTTGCGGGCGCCGGTGATCATTTTGTGTCAACGGCATCGATCTACGGCGGCACCCGCATTCTGTTCGGACGTAGTGTCAAGCGCTTCGGCATTGACGTCGACTATGTGTGGGACATTAACGATGATGCCGAATGGGAGCGAGTCATCACGCCCCGCACGAAGGCGATCTTCACTGAGTCCATCCCGAACCCGTGCAATGACGTCGTGGATCTGCGCCGTATCGCTGCGGTGGCCGCTCGCTTCGGGCTGCCCGTGATCGTCGATAACACCGTAGCGACTCCCGCACTGATGCGTCCGTTCGAACACGGCGCGCACATCGTGGTGCACTCGACGACGAAGTTCCTCACCGGTCATGGCGCAGCTATCGGCGGCGCGGTGGTCGATGGTGGCACCTTCGACTGGGCGGCGTCTCCGCGGGAGTTTCCACTGGTCACCGCAAGCCCACGCCCGGGAGTCGCATCCATGCTCGAGCGCTTCGGCACCGCGGCATATGCACGCGCGGTGCGCGAGTCGGTGGTCAACGATATCGGGCCGTCTTTGTCGCCGTTCAATGGCTTCCTGCTCCTGCAGGGCATGGAGACCCTCTCGCTACGTATGGAACGGCATGTCGATTCATCCGTAGAGATTGCGCGGTGGCTCGAGACTCAGCCGGAAGTTGTCTCCGTCGACTACGCGGGTCTCCCGTCGAACCCGCACTACGCCATTGCGCAGCGCGACTACGGGGGTCGCACCGGCTCAGTATTTGGGCTCACCGTGCGCGGTGGCCGTGAGGGTGCGCGCGCGTTCATCGATGGCCTGCGGGTGTTCTCGCGTATGACCGGGATTGGAGACACTCGCTCGATGGCGATCCATCCGGCCACTTCAACGCATGCGAGTTTCCCGACAGAGCTGAACGCACGCCTCGGGGTCACCGAGGGGCTCGTGCGTCTCTCGGTCGGCATTGAATCGCTGGCAGATTTGCTCGCAGATCTGCGCGGGGCGCTCGACCGCGTCGCCGAAACCGTTTAGCGCGGCAGTTCGTCGCCAGGCTGAAAATCGCCGAAGAAGTCGGGCTCACGCCCCAGCTCGGCAAACAGCTCACGAGTGCGCTTCTGCCGCGTACGCGGAATCACAGTGACCACACGACCGGGTTTGCCCACCCGCCCGGTTCGACCGGCGCGATGCACATACGTCTTTGCGTCGTCAGGCGGATCCGCCTGGATCACCATCGCAACGTCATCGACGTGGATCCCTCGCGCGGCGACATCGGTGGCCACCAGCACCTCGGCCTGGCCTGCGGTGAATTTGGCGAGGTTGCGTTCACGACGCACCTGGCTCAGATCGCCGTGCAGCGGCACCGCGCGCACGTCTGCCGCCGTGAGCAGTTCAGTCACCATGTCGACGTAGGCGCGGGTGCGGCAGAACACCACGGTGCGCGGCTGCGCACGTGCGAGCTGGGTCAACACCGCGTCTTTGTACTCACGCAAGACGATGCACACCTGATGGGTGACCTCACTTGCCTGCTCAGCACCGTGTTCGCGCGACTCGGTTTCCACAATCTCGTGGATCGCCGGGCGAGGCATGAACTCGGCCACCAGCGCCTCCACCCGCCCGTCAAGGGTGGCGGAGAACAACAGTCGTTGCCCGCGTCGCCGCGTACTGCGCAGAATTCGCTGCACCGGCTCGATGAACCCGAGTTCAGACATGTGGTCTGCCTCGTCGATAACGGTCACTGCAACCTGACCGAGCTGCAGATGCCCACGTTGCGCAAGATCAGCGATACGCCCAGGCGTGCCGATCACGATATCGACCCCGCGGGCGAGCGCATGCAACTGGGGCTCGAAGGGCACACCGCCCACAAACTGTCCGGTGAAAAGCCCCACCGCGCGCGCAATCGGCTGCACGGTGCGGTCAATTTGCAGAGCGAGCTCACGCGTGGGCGCCAGAATCAGCGCCTTCGCAACGCGCGCACTCTGCTTGGCGGGTCGCTGCTGCACACCGCGCTGCGGCCGCGATTTGGGAGCATCGGGCGGAAACACACCCTCAGCCTTCAAACGTAAGATCCGCTCCACCAGTGCGGCACCGAAGGCGATGGTCTTTCCCGAGCCGGTCTTTCCTCGACCCAGCACGTGGTGCCCGGCAAGGATGTCGGGAATCGTGACCGCTTGAATCGGAAACGGCACCGTTGCGCCCTGCGCGGCCAGTTCACGCACGATGTTGCCGCCGAGACCCAGCTCGGCGAAGCTCCGCACAGTAACGTCTGATGCGCGGGTAAGCTGCGCGTTGAGCGGCGCTGGGGGCACCGCAGCCAGCGCCGGTGCGAGCGCCCGTGGTGCGTTGTGCGCCGGCTGTGGGGGAACTGCACCCTCGGGTGCGGTCCGCGAGCGGTCACCCGGGTTCGCGCGGCGGCCAGTCGCTGCCTCTGTCGCAGCGGCTGGCCGCCCCGCGTAACCCGGTTTCTTTGCGCGTTTGGGCTCATAGTTCTTCGGAGCCCGAAACCCACCGCCGGAGCGTCTCCCCACGCTAGGACTCGTCCGAGGTGGCGGTCGGAACCGAAGGCGCATCCACGGCTGCCACCTGCGGCTGCGCAGCCTTCTGTGCCCGGCGTGCGCTGCGCGCAGAACGTCGCTCCGCACGTCGCTCACGTCCACGCTCACGTTGCCGTTCAACCGCGTAGTAGAGCGTCGGCAGCACGATCAGTGTCAGCACCGTCGAAGACAACAGGCCGCCAATGACCACCACGGCGAGTGGCTGCGAGATGAACCCGCCCTTTCCGGTGATACCGAGCCCCATCGGCACCAACGCCAGAATGGTGGCAAGGGCCGTCATCACGATCGGGCGCAAACGCAACAGAGATCCACGTCGCACCGCTTCTGCGAGCGGGCGCCCTCGCTCGCGCATCTGATTCACCAGATCGATCAACACGATGGCGTTTGTCACGACGATACCGATGAGCATCAGCACACCGATGAGCGAAGCGACGCCCAGCGGAATCCCGGTGACAACGAGCAGCAGAATTGCGCCCGTGGCCGCAAACGGTACCGACACCAGAAGCAACAGCGGCTGCAGCAAGCTCTTAAAGGTCGCGACCATCACCACGTACACAATGAGGATCGCTGCCAGCAACGCCAATCCCAGCTGGCCAAATGACTCTGCCTGTTCGGAGAGCACACCACCCACACTCGCGGATGCACCAGCGGGGAGGTCAACGGTTGCAAGCGCCTCATCGACCAGCGCACCGGCGACGCTCAGATCGTCACCTGCTGGCAGCGCGGACACCACCGCGATCCGGACGGTGTCCTGGGTGCTGATGCTCACCGGGCCATCGGCGACAGCAACGGTGGCCAGGCTGTCGAGACGCACCTCACCCTCACGCGTCGGGATGACGAGCGCCGCCACACCGGCGGGGTCTGTGGGTGCAGGACCAGCGGAGAGGTAGACCCCGAGCGAAGTCGCATCGATCACAATCTGGCCAATCTGTGCCGGGCTCATCTGCTGCGCCACGAGGGTGGCCACAGCCACCTCACTGAGTCCGACCTCAGCGGCCTTCGCTCGATCCACCTCGACCGCCAAATACGGACGTGAGGTTGCCAGATCGCTCTCCACCTGCACCAGGCCATCCTGGTCACGCAGTGCGGCTACAACCGCGTCGTTTGCCTCGGCGAGCGTCTCCTGGTCGGGGGCAGACACCGACACCTCAATCGAGCCCGAGCCGCCAAGTGGCCCGCCACCAGACGCGATCGAGAACTCACCCGCGTTCTCGAGCGACTCAACGGTCTCGCGAATCTCGGTCTGCAGTTCAGCCTGGGAGGCATCTGGGTCGGTGGTGATTGCGTAGCGGATCACACCGTCCCCGCCACCAAAAGCCGCCTGTAGGCCCGCACCGCCGCTCCCAATCGTGACCTGCACGATGTCCACTTCGGGGATCCCCGAAAGCGCTTCTTCGACCCGCTCAGCTTCAGTGAGTTGGACCTCAAGACTGGTTCCGGGTGCCAGGGTTTGGCTGAGGTTCACAGAGTTCTGTTCGTCGCTCCCGATGAAGTTCGTCTTCATCAGCGGGGCAGTCGCGATGGTGCCGCCGAAGACCAACAGGGCAATCACGAGAGTGATCGCCGGATGCTTCAGCGTCCAATCAATCAGCGGGCGGTAACCGCGCAACACCAGACCGGACACACCGCGCTTCGCATCGGCTTCTTCCACTTCCTCTTCGCTGATGGCCGGCTCGTTTGCTTCGCCCGCCTGCTGCGGGGTCTCACGCAGGAACCAATAGGCGAGCACCGGCACGATGGTGAGCGCCACAAAGAGGGAGGCGGCAAGCGCGATGGACACCGTGAACGAGAAGGGGCGGAACAACTCCCCAACAGTGCCCGAAACAAACGCAAGTGGCAGGAACACCGCAATGGTGGTCACTGTCGAGGCAGTAATCGCGCCAGCAACCTCTCGCACGGCGCGCACGATGACCGCCCCCCGCTCCTCGGTGGTCGGCAGCGCGAGTTGACGCTTGATGTTCTCAATGACCACGATCGAGTCGTCAACGACACGTCCGATCGAGATGGTCAGTGCGCCAAGCGTCAGCAGGTTCAGCGTGTAATCGGCGAAGTTTAGACCGATGAAGGTGAGCAGCACCGACACCGGAATGGAGATCGCAGTCACCAGGGTCGCGCGCACCGACAGCAGGAAGACCAGAATCACCAGGACCGCGAACACCAGGCCGAGCATGCCCTCGACCGCGAGTGTCTCAATGGACTGCTCGATGTACGGTGCCTGGTCAAAGATGACTTCGAGCGTGGCACCCTGCAGCGACTCTTCCAGACCGGGCAGCGCGTCGATCACCGCGTGGGATACATCAACCGTGTTCGCAGACGCCAGTTTGGTGATGGCAATGGTGACCGCCGGCTTGCCGTTCACCCGCGAAATGCTCTGCTGCGGGTTCTGTTCGAGTGCGACCGTCGCCACCTCGCCGATGGTGATCGTCGGCAACGGCTCAGCCTCAACCGGTGGAGCTTGTGCGGCGGCACCACCCGTGGTGAATCCAGCGCCCGCAAGTGGGGACTGCGCTGCGGCTGCCTGGGCGGCTGCCGCTTGCGCTGCTGCCGCCTCCGCCCGGGCAGCAAGAATCTCAGCGTTTCGCGTCAACGGGAGCGCTGAAATGTCCTCTACCGATTCCAGCGTGGATCCGGCCTGCACCGCGAGTGTGCGATCCCCCTCGGTAACCGTGCCAGCAGCAATCAGCACACCGCTCTGCTGCAGCGCGTCGCGAATCGACTGCGTCGTGAGTGCTTCCTCAGCAAGACGCGCGTCATCCGGGGTGATGGTGATGCGATCCCCGCGCGCGCCCGCAAGCTGCGCTTCGCGCACGCCGTCAAGCTCTGCGAGCTCGGGAAGCGCAATGCGATCCACCAACTCGGCGGTTACTTCAGCGTCGACACCATCGGGCGGCGTGACTGCGATCTGAATGATCGGGAAATCATCGATGCTCCCAGATACCACCTGCGGATCCACCGACTCAGGCAGGATCGACGAGATCCGGCTGATGGCACGCTCAACCTTCTGCTCGGTCGACGGCAAATCGGTGCCATAGGTGAACTGCGCGATGATCGTGGACACACCGGTCGAAGAAGTCGCCGAGCTGCTCTCAAGCCCCGGCACCCCGCGCAACGCTGTCTCAATCGGAGCGGAAACATCTGAATTGACCACCTCGGGCGAGGCCCCCGGATACGCGGTAATCACCACGATCGCGGGGAACTGCACCGAGGGGATCAGTTCCTGCTTCAGTGCCGACACGCTAATCAGACCGAACAGCGAGGCAACGATGGTGACCAGTGCGATCAGAGCGCGGTTTTTGAGGCTCGCAGCGGCAAGGAGATGCATGGGTGGATTATTCCATGCACGTCTGAACTGCACCTGCGCGGGATAATACTTCAATGCCTCGCCCACGCACCGGTACCACTGTGGATTCCCGACGGCTCCACCGCACCTTGGGTGCAGTCACCCCGGTTGACTTCGAGCGTCTTCGGCAATTGCGTCGAACGCAAGCCATCGCACTCGGACTGCTGCTATCGATGGCGGTGATCTTCGCGGTGTCGTTCGCACTGCAAGACCGCATCACGTGGCTCGCATATGTGCGAGCTGCCAGCGAGGGCGGCATGGTGGGGGCCATCGCCGACTGGTTCGCGGTCACCGCAATCTTTCGGCACCCGCTTGGACTGAAGATCCCACACACCAACCTGATTTCGCGTAAGAAGGATGAAATTGGCGCGGGACTAGGGGACTTCATCGAAGAGAATTTCCTTGCGGATGCAGTGGTGCACGACAAGCTCAGCACTATTAGTGGAGCTCGGATGGCGGGTGATTGGCTGGTGGATCGCCAGCACGCGGAGCGGCTCAGCGGCATGATCGCGAATGCCGGCCTCGGCGCGCTCACCGTGCTCGACGATCGCGATGTGCAGGAGCTCTTGGAGTCACTGGCGCGTCGACACATCGTCGATCCAGAGTGGAGCCCATTGCTCGCGAGCGCCATCGATTCATTCGTAGATGGGTCGCACCAAGAGGCGGTGCTGGACATGGCGGCAGCACGCCTCGAGGAATGGTTGATCCACCACCCGGACTCATTCGACCAGATGCTCTCTTCCCGTCTCCCATCCTGGTTGCCATCAGCAGCACAGCGATTCCTCGACGGACGCCTGCACGCCGAGGCAGTGCGTTTCGTGCAGGCCGTGCGCACAGTTCCACAGCATCCCTTCCGTCTCAGCAGCGCCGGTTTCCTCCGTGATCTCGCGCAAGATCTGCGTGAGAAGCCAGAGCTGCAGCGCCAGCTTGAGGAGTTCAAGCACGAGGTATTTGACAGCCCACGCATACGTGCGCTCGCCGAGAGCACCTGGGTGACTGCCCGTGCCGCTCTGGTCGAGATGCTGGTGGATCCGCAGAGTGAACTGCGCACGCGCATGGTTGCGGCGCTGCAAGACTTCGGCCACCGCCTGCTTGACGATCCGACGCTGCAATTCAAGATCGACGTATGGGTGATGCAGGTGACCGAGCATGTGGTGCGCAGCTACCGGCACGACCTCGCAAATGTGGTGAGTGAGACGGTGCAGCGCTGGGATGCGCAGGAAGCCGCCGCCAAGATCGAATTGCAGGTCGGCAAGGACCTGCAATTCATTCGGATCAACGGCACCGTCGTGGGCGCGCTGGCGGGGCTCGCGATTTTCACCTTCGCGACACTGGTCATCGCGCCGCTGGCTGGGTAAGCCAGAGTGACTTAACGCTCGAACATCACCGGAAGCTGCAGGTCTTGCACCCGGTCGCTGGCTGCAGTGTGGTCTGCACGCGTGGTGATGGCACACAGCGAGACAGAGCAATCCAGGCCGTTAGATGCCAGGTCAGGAATGAGTAGATCCGCGACGAAGCTTCCCTGCGCAGGGTCGTCGTACCCCTGATTCGCAAATGCTGCCCAGGCAAAGTCGTCGGTGATCCAGACGCTGGTCTCCGCAACTACCGCGCCCTCAGCGGTATCAGGAATTCCCCCCAGACACGGCGAGGGCTTCTCGCCTGGAACCGAGGGCACCGCACAAATTGCCACGTATATGCCAATACCTGCATCAAAACCGGTACCCCGCACGGTCAGCGTGTCTCCCGGCACAAGCGCCGCAAGGTCTGCCGGGGTCCCCGCCGCGGTCTCCACAACAAGTTCGCGAGTGCGGCCGTCGGCACCGGTGGCACTGACGGTGTTCACGAAGCCCTCAGGCAGGGAATCTTGCCCGGACCCACCGGCACTGCTGTGCGTCACGATCGGCAGGATGACGGCGATTGCGCCTGCGAGCACCAGCGCCGCGACGATTAACACCGCGATGAGCGCACGGCGCTTCATTTGTGATCGCTTCGCTGACTGTGACACGTCCTCATCCTAGCGAGGCAGCCACACAGATGCCGAGCGTGATAGGCTATGCGGCATACGTTTATTTCAGTAGCCCTAGCCTCGCGGAAAGTAATTTTTCGCGAGGCCCGAATGTGTAAGGGGGTCACGCATGGGGCGCGGCCGTCAAAAAGCAAAGCACACCAAGGTAGCGCGTGAGTTGAAGTACTTCAGCCCGAATACCGATCTCACTGAACTCGAGCGAGAACTCGCTGCGCGACAGGCAGAAGAAGATCCGTGGGCTGAGTACGCAGACAAGTACAACGTCGACGACGATACCGACGACGACAAGTAGCGCATCACAACATCATGCAGAAATGCCCCGCTTCCTGAGCGGGGCATTTCTTCGTTCACGAGCCGCTTAGTCGGCGTAGTTTCCGATCAGTCGCACCGCGCCGCCATTCACACCCTTAGCGCCCTGTTCGAAACCGGCGAGGTCGCGTGAGGCCGTTGAAATTTCGCCGGCAACCCAGGTAGAAAGACCTGCAGCGCGCAGACGCTCGGCCACCAGGCTGGCCTGCGCTGCGTCAACCACCGCAAACATGCCGATGCCCAAGTTCCAGGCGCCCTCAAGACTCTCGAGCGTGTGCCCGCCCAGATCTGCCAGGTGCCGGAAAACCGGCAGCGGCGACCAGCTCTGGCGATCCACCTCGACCCACGAGCCCACCGGCAGCACGCGCGCCAGGTTCGCCGCTATGCCGCCTCCGGTGACATGGCTCAGCGAGTGGATCGCGCCGGTCAGCTCGGGGTCTTCGAGCACGCGCAACAGCGGTGCAGTATAGAGAGCTGTCGGCTCGAGCAACGCCTCACCGTAGGTGGTGCCGAGATCAGCCGAATGATCGGTGTAGCGCAGATCGCGGCCAGCCATAATGTGCCGCACGAGCGAAAAACCGTTGGAGTGCAGACCGGAAGCAGCCATTGCGAGCACCACGTCACCATCGCGCACACGGTCGGGCCCCAGCAGCTGATCAGCCTCCACCACGCCCACCGCGGCCCCGGCGACGTCGTAGTCGTCAACGCCCAGCAGACCGGGATGTTCGGCAGTCTCACCGCCCACGAGGGCGGTGCCGGTGGCCTCACACGCCTCGGCGATACCGCGCACAATTGCAGCAATACGTTCGGGTACGAGCTTGCCGCAGGCGATGTAGTCGGTCATGAAGAGCGGCTTGGCGCCAACCACCACAATGTCGTCGACAACCATCGCGACCAAGTCTTGCCCGATCGTGTCGTGCTTATCAATGGCCTGCGCGATCGCAACTTTTGTGCCCACACCATCGGTGGAGCTTGCGAGCAGCGGTCGCCGATACCCCAGCAGCGCGGAAGCATCGAACAGGCCTGCGAAGCCGCCGACGCCGCCCAGCACCTCGGGGCCATGGGTGCGCCCCACCGCTGATTTCATCAGTTCAACGGCAATGTCTCCCGCCGCAGTGTCCACTCCGGCCTGGGCATAGATCGACGCGTTTTCGCTCACGGATCCAGCCTACCGTGCCCTGAGCTGGCCTGCCCCCACTGCGTTCACTGCCTCCGGCGCTCGAACTTGCGAGCGGGTGTGCGAAACTTAATGGGCCGCGGTGCGCGGCACCACTTCGTTCGCAGGAGCAACCATCTAGCATGTGCGGCATCGTCGGCATCGTTTCGCAAGAACCCGTTAACCAGCAGATTTATGACAGCCTGCTCCTGCTGCAACACCGTGGGCAAGATTCCACGGGAATCGCCACCGCAGATGGCAGCCAGTTTCACATGGTGAAGGCACGCGGGCAGGTGCGTGAAGCGTACCGCACTCGCGATATGCGCAGCCTGCTGGGAACCCTTGGTTTGGGCCACGTACGATATGCGACCAGCGGCTCAGCATCTCGCGAAGAAGAAGCGCAGCCCTTCTACGTGAACGCACCCTACGGGATCATCCTGGTGCACAATGGCAATCTAACGAATACCCGTGAGCTCACCGCCGAGCTCTATAACGTCGATCGACGCCACCTCAACACTCACAGCGACACAGAGTTGCTGCTCAATGTGCTGGCAAATGAGCTGCAGTCGACGATCTCCGGCCTGTCGCTTGATGCCGAACAAGTCTTTGACGCTGTGGAGCGGCTGCACGAGCGTGTTGAGGGATCGTACGCAGCGATCGCCCTGATCGCGGGGCACGGCCTGCTCGCTTTCCGTGATCCGCTGGGTATTCGCCCGCTGGTGCTTGGTCGGCGTGACGGCGCGAGTGGCCGGGACGAATGGGTGGTCGCTTCAGAGTCACTGGTGCTTGAATCTGGCGGTTACGAAATCATCAGAGATGTCGAACCTGGTGAGGCCATTCTGATTGCTGCTGACGGCAGCATGACCTCACGGCAGTGTGCCCAGCACTCTCGACTGGTGCCGTGCGCCTTCGAGTACATCTACTTGGCCCGCCCCGATTCCGTGATGAGCGGTATCTCGGTGTATGACGCTCGTCTTCGCCTGGGTGACGTATTAGCTGAGCAAGTTGCCGCCGAACTGCCCAGCGGCAGTATTGACGTCGTGATGCCGATCCCCGATTCCGCACGTCCAAGCGCGATGCAGGTCGCCCAGAAACTCGGCATCGAATACCGCGAAGGATTCTTCAAGAACCGCTACGTCGGTCGCACCTTCATCATGCCGGGGCAGGCTGTGCGGAAGAAGAGCGTGCGACAGAAGCTCAACGCCATGGGCTCGGAGTTCCGCGGCAAGAACGTTCTCATTGTTGATGACTCGATCGTGCGCGGCACAACATCACGAGAAATCGTTGAAATGGCGCGGAGCGCGGGCGCCCATTCGGTGACGTTTGCCTCTGCTGCACCACCGGTGCTCTACCCGCATGTCTACGGCATCAACATGCCCACTCGACGGGAACTCATCGCGCACGGTCGCAGCGTGGAACAGATCGCCGCAGAGATTTCAGCTGATCATCTGGTGTACCAAACCGTCGAAGGCATGAACCGCGCAATCCTCGAGGGCCAGAGCGCGGTCACCGCACTCGAAGAGAGCTGCTTTACCGGTGAGTACCTAGCCGGTCGAGTTGACGAGGAATACCTCGCCTGGGTGGAAGCCACGCAAGAAAGCTAGGACGCTGTGGCCTGCCCGCACCAGGCCGGGCACACAGTAATGGGGTTCTGCTCGTAAGAGCGGAACCCCATGACTGTTAATAGATTGGCCAGAAACCCGTTACTGTTTCTCGCCCGAGGGCGCCTCAGGAGTTACCGGCGGCTGCGGCTCTGCCTGGGCAGCCTGCTGCGCAGCAGTCGTGGTGCTCTGAGGGGGTGTCGCAGTGGTCTGAGCTGTGCCAGCAGATGCAGCATCCGTGCTGTCGCCGTCGCTCGAGACTTCCTTCTTCAAGATCTTCATGGACTGCCCGAGGCTACGTGCCAGTGCCGGCAGTTTCGGAGCACCGAACAAGAGCAGCACGATGAACAAGATGACCAGCAGCGTGGGGCCGCTCAGATTTCCAAACATGGGTGGATCGCTCCGATCGATCGATGACTGTGTTTATCGTACGTCAGTGAGCACTGCAATGGCGGCACCGCGGTGACGTTTGGCTACTCGACCGAGAATCAGCGTCAGCACGGCGCCCAGTCCCAGACCGATGGCTGCGCCAATCAGCGCCATGAACCCAACAATCTGCCCCAGCTCATACTCAGCTTCGGGACCGACCGGGAAAAAGAGCGCCGCAATCGCCGCAACAAGTGCGCCAACGATCGCGGTTCCAATAATGACCGGACCGTAGCGAACCGATCGCTGCAGCCCGACTTCAACTTCGGTGCGCACTTCAATCGGCTCGGGCGCGTCAGCCGCAGTGTGCGGCACCGGGCTCTGCTGAACCGCTTCTTCGTTGCTCATGTCACCATTCTCGCAGGATCGGCTGAACGTGGGCTCCGTTGCGTGCTCCTCACTCACACGCGGCAACGTCTCCTGACAATCACGGCTCTACCGAGGGGCTCTCATGACCGGCAGCACGGGCGAGAGGTCGGCACGGGCGCCTGACGCGATGATGCGCCCGTCTGCGCGAGCCGCATCCCAGTCGATACCGCCAGTTGCGACGCCGATCCACGTTTCCGGGGACATCTCGACGACATTCGGCGGTGTGCCACGGGTATGGCGAGGCCCGGCGATGCACTGCGTGGCACCGTAGGGGGGCACGCGCACCTCCACAGAATTACCGGGTGCGAGCACGGCCACTTCCTCGAGCAGAAATCGCACCGCGGTGGCGATGCTGTGTCGCGACACTTCACCGCCAAGTACCTGTCGCACCGCTGCGATGCCGTCTGCCTCGCTGATCCTGCGCTTCGCCATGGCATCGACACTATCCTTGAAGGCGTGAAGATCCTTGTTGTGGGCCCGGGCGCCCGTGAACACGCTATTGTCCGTGCGCTTCTCGCCGAGCCGGTCCCACACGAGATTGTGTGTGCCCCCGGTAATGCTGGGATCGCAGCCGAGGGCATCGAGACTCCTGACCTTGCGACGACTGACCCCGTTGCCGTGACAAATTTCGTGGTGGATCGCGGCTTCGATCTCGTGGTCGTCGGCCCTGAGGCGCCGCTCGTGGCCGGGGTCGCCGACCCGCTGCGCGAGCGTGGAATTCCCGTGTTCGGGCCAGGTCAAGCAGCCGCGCAGCTCGAAGGTTCAAAGGCGTTTGCGAAGCGCATCATGGCTGAAGCAGGGGTGCCCACGGGTCGGGCCGAGCGCGTGCAGTCCGTGGCCGAAGCTGGGCCGGTGCTCGATGAGTTTGGCGCTCCCTACGTGGTCAAGGCGGACGGTCTGGCCGCTGGTAAGGGCGTGCTCGTGACGAGTGATCGCGATGCTGCGCTCGAGCATGTGGCCACCTGGGCTCCGCATGGCAAGGTACTCATCGAGGAGTTCCTTGACGGCCAAGAGGTCTCGCTATTTTTCTTTGCTGACGGGCACAATGTCGCGCCGTTGAGCCCAGCCCAAGATTACAAGCGCATCTTCGACGGGGACGCAGGCCCGAATACGGGCGGCATGGGTGCATATTCACCACTGCCGTGGGTGGCGGATGACTTCGTCGAGCAGGTGACGCAGACGGTGGCCGTGCCAACGGTGCGTCAGCTCGCTGCAGAGGGCACCCCGTTCATCGGCCTGCTCTACTGCGGCCTGATCGTGACCGCGCAGGGTGTGCGAGTGATCGAGTTCAATGCGCGGTTTGGCGACCCCGAGACCCAGGTCGTGCTTGCCCGCATGACCTCTCCGCTGAGCGAATACTTGCTCGCCGCCGCCTCAGGCACGCTGTCGGCACACCCCGCGCCAGCGTTCTCCCCCGACCCGGCAGTTGTGGTCGTCGTGGCGAGCGAAGGGTATCCCGGGGAAGTCACCACCGGCCGCGAGATCACGGGCATCGACGCACATGGCCAGCTCGCAGACCCTGTGCCTGGTACACACCTGGTACACGCAGCGACCGCACACGATGCGGTGAACGGGTGGATCGCTACCGGTGGTCGCGTGCTCGGCGTAGTCGGCCGCGGCGCAAGCTTTGCCGAGGCCCGCGAGCGCGCCTACGCGGGAGTTGAGCGCATCGGCCTTGTTGGCGGGCAACACCGCACTGACATTGCGCTGCGGGTGGTCGAGGCGTGAGCGCCCCCGCGCTCGCCGGGTGGCGACACATCTACTCCGGCAAGGTGCGTGATTTGTACGTGCCGGAAGACGGTGGCGACAGTCACTTGCTCGTGGTGGCGAGTGACCGCATCAGCGCCTTCGACCACGTGCTTGAACCGCCAATTGCGGGGAAGGGTGCAGTGCTCACCGCACTCTCCAACTGGTGGTTCACTCAACTCGATGTGCCGAATCATCTCGATCCCGCGGGACCCCCCGCGCCCGCGGAGGTCGCTGATCGTGCCATGGTGACGCGCAAGCTCGAGATGTACCCGATTGAGTGTGTGGTGCGCGGCGCACTGACCGGTTCTGGTTTCGCCGAGTATCAAGCGACCGGTGCGGTGTGCGGCATCGCGCTGCCTGCGGGCCTCTCAGACGGAGATCTGCTCGACGAGCCGATCTACACGCCGGCCTACAAGGCTCCGCTTGGTGAGCACGACGAAAACATCACGTTTGCACGCAGTGCGGAACTGGTCGGCCCGGACGTTGCCGCTCAATTACGCGACACATCGTTGGCGATTTTTCGGGAGGCACGCGAGCTCGCGGCCGAGCGAGGCCTGGTTTTGGCGGACACCAAGTTCGAGTTCGGTCGGGATCCACACACCGGCGAGTTGGTGCTCGCCGACGAGGTACTCACAAGCGATTCGAGTCGGTATTGGGATGCTGCGGCGTACGCGGCGGGATCCACCCCTGCCGAGAAGATGGCGAGCTTTGACAAGCAGATTGTGCGCGATTGGCTGGCTGCACACTGGGACAAGGCGGGCGAACCGCCGAAACTCCCCCAGGATGTAGTGGACCGCACCCTCGCGCGCTACGCGGAGCTGTACACGCGGATGACGGGACTCCCCGCTTCCATTTAGTTGAATCTTCAAGTACCATGGGGGCAACGAAAGGATCTCCCATGACCGCTTCTGCGTCCGCTCAGCACACACAAGATCTCCTCCCCGGAGCCACCGAAATGGGCCCGGTCACGCTCGCAGTGCACGACCTTGATCGCATGCTGGAGTTCTACCGCGACGGCGTGGGACTGCAGCTCCTCGCTGAACATAAGGGCACGGCTACGCTTGGGCGACAGGGGCGCCCCGTGCTGGTGCTCGACCAAGACGGGACGCTGGCCCATGCGCCGGCTGGGGCAGCCGGCTTGTACCACACCGCGTTTCTGTTCCCCGCGGCTGCTGAGCTCGCTTCTGTCGTCGCTTCGGTCGCACGGCGCTACCCGGGGCAGTTCCAGGGGTCGAGCGATCACCTGGTCAGCGAGGCGTTCTACTTCGGCGATCCGGAAGGAAACGGCGTCGAACTCTACGTTGACCGTCCGCGCGAGCACTGGCAGATCGGGCCCAACGGGGAAGTTGAAATGGCAACACTTGCCCTCGACCCCAATGCCTTCTTGCGCACGCACCTCACCGAAGCCGGCGCAGCCGAAGTTGCCGACACTCCCGCAACGGTCGGCCACGTGCACCTGAAGGTTGGGAGCATCGCCGCCGCGCGCGAGTTCTACGTCGACACCGTGGGCTTCGAGGTCACCTTTGAATTCGGGCCACAGGCTCTCTTCGTATCTGCTGGCGGGTACCACCACCACCTCGGCATGAACACCTGGGAGTCCCGCGGTGCCGGCGAACGCACCCCGGCACTGGGGCTCGGCGAAGTGACCATCGCGCTCCCAGACGAGGAGTCCGCTCCTGCCGCAGATGCGCTGGGCGCACTCGACGAGCGACTCCAGGCTCGGGGGGTCGCGCGGGAATTCGATGGGCAGCAGCTCGTGTTTCACGACCCCTGGCGTAACCGCATCGTTGTCGAAGCGAACTCACGCGGCATCAGATAGACCAGGGCAGCCATAGACGGGGGCCGCGCGGCCCCCGCGAGGGCTTGTAGACTGGGGGCGGGTGCGTCCGCACCCGATGTTGGTCGAGACGCGAAGACGGAGGCCCCCGGTGCCCACGATTGTTGTTGATGTGATGCCGAAGGCCGAGTTGCTCGACCCACAGGGCAAGGCCACCGCAGGTGCATTGAAGCGCCTCGGCCACACGCAGATCACAGATGTGCGGATCGGCAAGCGTTTCGAACTGACCGTTGACGGCCCCATCACCGAAGCCGTCAAGGAAGAGGTGCGCGAGCTCGCGGAGCATGTGCTCTCGAACTCAGTGATCGAAGACGTCGTGGCGATCGACTTCGACGGCGAGGGCAAGTAATGACCCCTCTGATCGGCGTCGTTACCTTCCCCGGCTCGCTCGATGATCGGGATGCCGGGCGCGCAATTCGACTCGCGGGCGCAGAATCTGTCACCCTGTGGCACGGCGACCACGACCTGCAGAACGTCGATGCAATCGTGCTGCCGGGCGGCTTCAGCTACGGCGATTACCTGCGCCCCGGTGCCATTGCTGCCGTCTCCCCCATCATGGCCGAAGTCATTGACGCGGCGAACGCTGGCATGCCTGTGCTGGGTATCTGCAACGGCTTCCAGGTGCTCGTTGAGGCACATCTGCTTCCCGGTGGCCTGATCCGCAACGCCCACCAGCAGTTCATCCGCCGCGATCAGAAACTCGTGGTTGAGAACGCGTCCACCGACTGGACGAATCAGTTCGAGGTCGGCGAAGAGATCGTGATCCCGTTGAAGAACGGTGACGGTGGCTACATCGCGAACTCTGAGACGCTGAAGCGTCTCGAGGGTGAGGGGCTTATCGCGTTCCGGTACCGCGAAGTGAACCCGAACGGCTCGCTCGACGACATCGCCGGCCTGACGAACACCCGCGGCAACGTGGTGGGTCTGATGCCGCACCCCGAGCACGCGGTCGAGCCCGGATTTGGCCCCGACACGCCCGACGCTATGCGTTCGGGTACCGATGGTCTGCGCTTCTTCACAAGCGCCATTGCGGCACTCGCAGCACGGGTCTAGTTCCCACACCCGCAGCTTCCCGTTCCCGCAAGCCTCACCCACGCACGGGCTGCCCAGCCGATTCGCGGCGTCGTAAGGCTACTGGCGCGGCAGCACTGAGAAGTCCGGCTGCCCGTCAGGGCCCACCGGCAGCGGCCGCCCATCCGGGAAGGTCGGCCAGGGCAGTAGGGGTGGCGCGGACTGCACAAGCACTGCTTGGTGCTGCACCTGTACCTGCACCTGCTGCGGCATCGACTGCTGTGCTCGCAGCTGTGCGGCCTGCGCTTCGCGCGCGCGCCGGGCAGCTTCACGGTCAGCCGCGCCGTATGACCAGCGCAGCAGCAGGGTGATCGCGAGCCCCAGCGCGGTAAGCAACAGCGAGGCGACGGCGATCCGCCAGTACAAATCGGGCACGATCACGTTGAAGACCTCAATCGCCACTGGCGCGGTAAACAAGATTCCGGCCACCACCGCCAGCACACTCGTCACGAACGCGAAGCGCACGAGGGGTTCGGGCCGCCCGTTTCCCATTGAGATCAGAATCTGGCAGCACCCGATCACCGCGCGCACCACCGCTATGACCAGCAGCGATTTCCAGAAGATATCCCAGCCCAGCCAAAAACCAAACGGGGTCATCCAGGTCACGATCAGCAGCAACGCCAGAATGTAGGAGTTGGCGATCAGCGCTACCGGCGCATACCAGTCGCTGCGCAGGTCTCGCCGCGTATCGATGGCGGTCAGAATCACAAACACCGCGAACACAATGAAGGTGGCGAACACCCGCTCGAACTTGCCCTCAAAGTCGCCAATGAACAGCAGCGAAATCGAAGCGATCGACAGCGCCGCCAACAGAATGATGCTGACTTTCAAAAACGTCGAGAGCTTCCGCGCCTCGGCGGGAGCGCCTGCCGCAGCAGGCTGCGGTTCGGTCTGGTGCGGGGGGTGGATCGGCGTAGTCATACCCCCAGTCTTGTGGGTGCGCCTGAAAAACACCAACGACGTCGCAGGGTGCTGCGCGAGCTCGCAGGATTTCGCGGGCACTGCGATCCACACCCGCACAGCGAAGGTAGGCTAGAGGAGTGACTGACACCACCGCCGCAGCGCCCGTAGAACCCCGCCCCGACACTGTCGCCGACGCACTCGCTACCCCGGAGCGCGAGCAGCCGTTCGAAGCTCTCGGTTTGAAAGCCGACGAGTACGCACAGATCCGCGAGATCCTGGGGCGTCGCCCCACCTCGGGCGAACTTGCAATGTACTCCGTGATGTGGAGCGAGCACTGCTCCTATAAGTCGTCGAAGATCTATCTGCGCCAGTTTGGTAAAAAGGTCAACGACAAGATGCGTGAGCGTCTGCTCGTGGGCATGGGAGAGAACGCTGGCGTGATCGACGTTGGCGAAGGCTGGGCGGTGACCTTCAAAGTCGAGAGCCACAACCACCCCAGTTTCATTGAACCCTTCCAGGGGGCCGCGACTGGGGTCGGTGGCATTGTGCGCGACATCATCTCGATGGGTGCCCGCCCGGTGGCCGTAATGGATCAGCTGCGCTTCGGTGACATCGATGACCCCGACACCGCGCGCGTGGTGCACGGCGTGGTCTCTGGTATTTCCTCCTACGCGAACTGCCTCGGGCTGCCGAACATCGGCGGCGAGACCGTGTTTGACTCGGTGTACCAGCAGAATCCGCTCGTCAATGCGCTCGGTGTGGGTGTGCTGCGGCACGAAGATCTGCATACCGCGAATGCCTCGGGCTTGGGTAACAAGGTGGTGCTGTTCGGTGCACGCACCGGTGGTGACGGCATCGGTGGCGCATCGATTCTTGCTTCTGACAGCTTCAGCGAGGGTGGCCCGACCAAGCGCCCGGCGGTACAGGTGGGTGACCCGTTCGCCGAGAAGGTGCTCATCGAGTGCTGCCTCGAGCTCTTTGCTGGCGATCTGGTCGAGGGAATTCAAGATCTCGGCGCCGCCGGAATTTCCTGCGCGACATCTGAGCTCGCTGCGAATGGCGACGGAGGCATGTTCATCGAGCTCGACAGCGTGCTGCTGCGCGACCCAACGCTCACCGCTGAGGAGATCCTCATGTCGGAAAGCCAAGAGCGCATGATGGCGATTGTGAAGCCTGAGAAGCTCGACGCGTTCCTCGCGGTGACCGCGAAGTGGGACGTGGAGACCAGCGTGCTGGGCGAAGTCACTGACACTAACCGTCTGATCATCAACTGGCGCGGCGAAGAAATCGTGAACGTCGACCCTTCGACGGTTGCCGTTGACGGCCCGGTCTACGAGCGCCCCGTCGCATACCCCGCGTGGATCGACGCCTTGCAGGCCGACTCAGCCGCTCAGCTCCCGCGTGCAGCGAGTGACGCCGAGCTGCGCGCGCAGGTGCTCGCTGTGGCAGCCTCCCCCAACCAGGCTGATGTGTCGTGGATCACCAACCAGTACGACACCTACGTGCTTGGCAATACCGCACTATCCTTCCCTGACGGAGCCGGGATGATCCGCGTCGATGAGGAGAGCGGCCTCGGGGTCGCCATCGCGACCGACGCCAACGGCCGTTACTGCCAACTCGATCCCTACGCTGGCGCACAGCTTGCGCTCGCAGAGGCGTACCGCAACGTTGCCACGTCAGGCGCGGTGCCGACCGCGGTCACCGACTGCTTGAACTTCGGCAGCCCCGAGAACCCCGAGGTGATGTGGCAGTTCTCACGGGCCGTTGAGGGTCTCTCAGACGCCTGTCTGGCACTTGAGGTGCCGGTCACCGGCGGCAATGTCTCCTTCTACAACCAGACCGGTGACGTGCCGATCCACCCGACTCCGGTCGTCGGCGTGCTCGGCATCATCGACGATGTGGCGCGTCGCGTACCGAGCGGTTGGCAAGACGAGGGTGAACACCTCTACCTGCTGGGCGTCACGCGCGATGAGCTCGATGGCTCAGCATGGGCTGGCGCGATCCACCAGCACCTGGGCGGGAAGCCGCCAGTGGTGGATCTGAACGCCGAACGCGAACTCGCCGAGCTCTTGCACGCCGCAGCGCAGGGCGGGCTGCTGTCGGCAGCAGTCGACCTGTCTGACGGCGGGCTGGCGCAGGCACTCACCGAGGGTGCGCTGCGCTTCGGCGTGGGTGCGCGGGTGTGGATCGACGAGATCGTGTCCCGCGACGGCGTCGATGCAACTGCGGCGATGTTCTCTGAATCTCAGGGGCGTGTGCTCGTTGCGGTACCGCACGAGGAAGAAGTAAAGTTCCGCGGGCTCTGTGAGGGTCGCGGGTACCCGGTGCTGCGCATCGGCGTCACAGATAGCCGCGGCAGCGCGGCAGCGCTTGAAGTGCAAGACCGCTTCTCCCTGCCGCTCGCTGAGCTCCGCACCGCGCACCGTGGCACGCTGCCGGAGCGCTTCGGCCCGGTCGTCGGCGGATAGTCGCTGCTGCGGGCACGGGCTCACTTGGCCGAGTGCCCGCAGTTCCTGACACAATAGTCAGCGAGTCGTCAACCCGACTCCGGGACGATGGTCAAGTACCCCGCGTGCGACAAGACTTGCCACGGAGGTTTCCACATGCTTGCCTGGGTGATTCTGGTGCTGTCTGGCGTGCTTGAGGCAGTGTGGGCGACCGCGCTCGGCAAATCTCAAGGCCTCACAAAACTTGTCCCTTCCCTGCTATTCGGCGTCGGGCTCGTGGCGAGTATGGCCGGGCTTGCCTGGGCGATGCGCGAGATTCCTACCAGCACCGCCTACGCGGTGTGGGTCGGGATCGGTGCCGCGCTCACCGTGGTGTACGGAATGGTCTCCGGCGATGAGCCGATCAGTCTCATCAAGACGCTGTTGATCATTGGCCTCGTCGGCTGCGTCATTGGGTTGAAACTTGTCAGCGACGCGGGGCACTGAACCGCGTCAGTCGCGAGATTCGCTACAGGGTGAGCCGGGTCAGACTAGGAGCGGAGCAACGCGCGCGACGATTGCGGTGTGTAGTTCATCCACCGGGAGCGCTGCATCAAGCACGAGGTAGCGTTCTGGGTCTGCGCCTGCCAGCCGCAAGAATGCTTCCCGCACTCTACGGTGAAAATCTGCAGCTTCCGCTTCGAGACGATCTGCCTGTTCACCGGTCGCGGCGCGGCGGCGCTCCGCTAGCTCTGGCGACACGTCGAGCAGCACGGTGAGTTGCGGCCACAGCCCACCCGTTGCCCACTCGCTGATGCGGCGTACCTCGGCGAGATCTAATGGTCTGCCTGCCCCCTGGTAGGCGAGCGATGAGTCGATGTAGCGATCCTGCACCACCGCGGCACCTCGTTCGAGAGCTGGCCGCACAATGGTTGCAATGTGCTGCGCGCGATCCGCTGCGTACAGCAAGGCTTCGGCACGCTCATTCACCTCACCACCGTGCAGGAGCAGCTGGCGCAGGGCGACTCCCAGCGAGGTTCCGCCAGGTTCGCGCGTGCGCACCACCTCCAGACCGCGTTGACCCAGCCAGCTGGCTAGCAACTCCGCCTGGGTGGTTTTCCCCGCGCCGTCGCCGCCCTCAAACGTGATGAAGATACCGCTCATGGCAGCTTCCCTTCGCTGGTCATTCGTGCGGGTGCTGGTCAGACGTCAGCGGCAGCGGCAGCGGCTTTCGCCGCGGCGTTCGCCTTGCGCGTTTCAGCGGCCTTCTTGGCGGCTGCTGAGCGCGCAGGATCCACGGTCTTCGCGGCCGTCTTCTTCGCGGGTGCTTTCTTCGCGGGTGCCTTCTTCGCGGGTGCCTTCTTTGCAGCGGCTTTGCGTTTCACTGGGCCTTTGGCCCGCTTAATCGCGAGCAGCTCGACTGCACGTTCAAAGGTGATGTCCTCGACACTGTCGCCGCGCGGAATGGTCGCGTTCGTCTCACCATCAGTGACGTAGGGGCCGAAGCGGCCATCCTTTACCTTGATGGGCTTGCCGCTGACTGGGTCAGCGTCGAATTCCTTTAGCGCGCTCGATGCTCGTTTTGCACCGTATTTCGGCTGCGCGAATAGCTCCTGTGCACCCGCCAAATCAATCGAGAAGATGTCATCTTCGGTGGGGAGAGAGCGGGTGTCGGTGCCCTTCTTCAGGTACGGGCCGTATCGGCCATTCTGCGCGGTGATTTCTGCGCCTGAGTCCGCATCCACTCCGACAACGCGGGGCAGTCCGAGCAGCGCAACCGCGGTATCGAGATCGATAGTTGCCGGATCCATACTCTTAAACAGAGACGCCGTGCGCGGCTTGGCGCCCTTCGGAAGCTCTTCATCATCATCATCGGGGACCTCAGTCACATACGGCCCGAAACGCCCATTCTTCGCGATGATGCGCTTGCCAGTTTCTGGGTGTAGACCGACGACGCGATCTTCGGCTGGCTCGGCCTCTGCGAGCTCGTGCGCCTTTGCCGGAGTCAATTCGTCGGGAGCGAGCCCGTCCGGAATATTGACACTGCGCGGCTTCAGTGCGCCGTCTTCACCCACCTCACACTTGTCGTCAAACACCTCGAGGTATGGGCCGTACTTGCCGTTGCGCAAGGAGATGGCATCGTCAATACGGATGGTATTGATCGCACGTGCATCGATTTCACCGAGATTATCGACCACACCCCGCAACCCAGGGTGGCCGTCGTTGCCATGGTAGAACTCACTGAGCCAGCGGCTGCGGTCGGCTTCGCCCGCCGCGATGCGGTCGAGGTCGCTTTCCATTTCAGCAGTGAAGTCGTAGTCAACCAGGGCGGCAAAATGTTCCTCGAGCAGCCGCACCACCGAGAACGCGATCCAGCTCGGCACGAGCGCCTGACCCTTTTTGGTCACATAGCCGCGATCAGTAATCGTACTAATGATTGCCGCATAGGTTGAGGGGCGGCCGATGCCCAACTCTTCGAGGCGTTTGGTGAGGCTGGCCTCGGTATACCGGGGTGGCGGGCTCGTTTCATGTCCCTTTGCCTCTGGTTCCGTCACGGCGAGGGTCTGCCCCTCGGCGAGCTTCGGCAGCGACACGTTCTTCTCCGATTCGACCCGCTTCTCATCGCGGCCTTCCTCGTAGGCAAGCAAGAAGCCCGGGAAGGTGATCACAGTGCCGCTGGCCGTAAATTCTGCCTCTGTCGGTTTGGCAGCACCCTCTTCACGCACAGTGACACCGAGGGTCACCGTATCGGTGGATCCCTTCGCGTCGGCCATTTGGCTCGCGACGGTACGCTTCCAGATCAATTCGTACAGCGCGTACTCACCGGAGGTGAGCTTGCTCTTCAACTCGCTGGGACGCTGAAAGACATCACCAGCCGGACGAATCGCCTCGTGGGCTTCCTGCGCACCCTTTGACTTGCCACTGTAGACCCGCGGTGCGTCGGGGATCGTCTCGGCACCGTAGAGTTCCGAGGCTTGCGCACGGGCGGCAGCAATGGCCTGTTGGGACAGCGTCGGCGAATCGGTACGCATATAGGTGATGTGACCGTTCTCATACAACGACTGCGCATACGACATGGTCTGGCGCGAGCTGTAGCGCAGCTTCCGCGATGCCTCCTGCTGGAGTGTGGAAGTGGTGAACGGCGGCGCTGGTCGCCGCGTGTGCGGCTTCGTTTCAATCGAGAGCACGCGCGCGTTCTGCTGCACGGCGAGCAGCGATGCCAGATGCTGCGCCCGAGCTTGCCCCAGCAGTACCACCCCGGCCTTCTCCGCCTTCGCAGTGAGCGCACCAGTGTCGGTAAAGTCGCTGCCGCTCGCGAGTCGCTGCTGGTTCAGTCGAGCTAGGCGTGCTTCAAATGCGGTGCTGTCAGCGGCGTCGGTGCCTGGCTGGAATACCGCGGAAAGATCCCAATACTCGGCTGAGACGAATGCAAGCCGCTCACGCTCACGCTCGACCACAAGTCGTGTCGCGGCAGACTGCACGCGACCGGCGGATAGCTTCGGAGCAACTTTTCGCCAGAGCACTGGGGAAATGTCGTATCCGTAGAGGCGGTCGAGAATGCGACGGGTCTCTTGCGCGTCGACGAGTGCAAGATCAATATCGCGCGTGTTCGCCTTCGCCTCTTCAATGGCTTCCTTGGTGATTTCATGGAACACCATGCGACGCACTGGCACCTTCGGGCTGAGCACCTCAAGCAGGTGCCAGGCGATGGCTTCTCCCTCTCGGTCTTCATCGGTGGCGAGCCACAGCTCGTCCGCTCCCTTAAGTGCCCGCTTAAGTTCACTCACCGTCTTCTTCTTATTCGCGTTGACAACGTAGTAAGGCGCGAAACCGTTTTCGACGTCAACGGCGAACTTTCCGAAGGGACCCTTCTTGAGTTCCGCGGGAAGCTCGGAGGGCTCAGCGAGGTCACGAATGTGTCCGACTGATGCGATCACCTCGTAGTCACTCCCGAGATACCCACCAATGGTTTTCGCTTTGGTGGGAGACTCGACGATCACGAGTTTCTTGGCCGCCACGGCTCTCCTTTTTGTTCTGCATCGCTGGCACCTGTGCAGCCACACACGTTCGCCGTGCTGCACTGGTTCTGCTTCGACACGATACACACACCCTGATGAAAGTTCGGCACTGAGCACCAATTCTTCCGCGGTCGGGGTACTCACGGTCGCGCAGTGAACTGCGCTGTCTACTGTATTACCGGCGGACCAGCCCGCGAACGCACCTGCACCGTACCGAGCATCGTGAATGCCTGCACAGTCACCGTTGCACTGCCAGAGCTGTCATCAAGCACGCAGCCAAAGAGCGAGACCTTGTTCGACGCAGTCACCGCAGCAGCAATTTCGCAAGGATCGGCTGAGATCCATCCGTTCAAGGCGTCAGCCGCCGCCAACGCAGCTGCGTCCGCGGCCGCAGCTGTTCGTGCCTCGATTGCCAGCGCGGTTGCTGCGCCCACTACCGGCAGACCAAGGATCAGCGCTGCGGCCGCACAGCCAAGGAGCAGGGGCGCACTCATTCTGCATCTGCCTCTGGGTTGCCGACGCCATCGATGCGCGCTGCGCAAGCGGACGCACCGAGCGAAATCGCAGCCAACGGACCCGCACCCGGGTGCGCGGTCAATGACACGCAGTACACAGCGGCACGCGAGCTACGCTGCACGGTCACGGCGTGCGGAAGTCGAAGCAGTCGCTGCTGTGCAGCGGAGGTGTCTCCGCGGGCTTCCAACCGAGCCACGTCGCCAGCGGCCGCCGTCAGGGTCAGTTGCTGGGCCGAAAGCAGCACTGCCGCAATCACCAGCAGCAGCACAACCATGACCGCGGGCAGCACAATTGCGAACTCCGCAGTGATCGAACCGCGTTCCCCCGCCGCTCGAGGCATCTGGCGCCCTCAGCCCGCGGAGCCTAGTGCGTTCTGCACAAGGTCAACGAGAATTGCACGAATCTCACCCGAGCGCATAATGGCCACCAGGAGCCCAGCAAATGCCACCGCCGCCATGATGACGATGGCGTACTCTGCCGTTACGGCACCGCGGTCGGTGCGCACCGCAGCTCCAAAACGCCGCGTCATTCCGCGCCACTCATGTCTACGACCAGAGCCGGATGGGCGAACCCGCCTGCCGGATAGCGGCACGTCAACGCGAGCGGGGCCGGTGTCTTGACTGGGCCGGGCTATGGCTGTAGCCGGTGCTTCACCTGCGTTATTGACCACCAAGGATAGGGATGCACTCACGATGTTTCCTTTCTCTACGCACGGCCCCGGCAAGCGCCGGTCACTCCATCGTCACCGAGGTCATGCATGCACGATGGCCCGGCAGCGCTTGTGACGGCGATCTGTGGAGAACCGAGCTGCAGCACCCGCTGTGGACGCGAAACTCGTCAGCGGGACTAGGCAATGACTCCCCCCAGCACGGCCATCAGCACAGGCAACACACCAAGCAGCACAAACGACGGCAAGACACACACTGCGAGCGGCACCAACACACGCACTCCGAGTTGCTCCGCGGCCGCCTCAAGCTCGGCATGCACATGTGCGCGAGCACTGTCAGCCTCGCTCAACAGGAGGGGACCTGCGGGGGTCCCTAACGCTGCAGCGGTGGCAAAGACGGTCCATACGGGACCGTCTTTGCGCAAGCGCGCAAGACGCACCCAGTCGGCTCGGGCCGCGCTCGCGTGATCAGCCACGAGTCGCAGCGCGTGATTGGGTGGGACACCACCACTGATGGCGATCCACGCAAACTCACACTCGAGGCCGGCCACACTGTCCATACGCGCGAGCCGCTGCGTGAGCCTCGATGCCCAGAGGGCGCCCATACTCAACAGCCCGATACCCAGCACACACAGGATCGCGCCAGCGGGCGTTATGAGCACGCTCAGCGGATCGAATCCGAGCAGCGCTGCCAGCAGGAACGCCGCTACTGGCAGCACGCTGACCAGTCGAATGGTTGCACGCGGCCCTGCCAGGAGCACCGACCGACGCTCGCTCAGTTTTTCGAGGTCCCGCAGCGCGAGCGCCAGGCGTTCAAGCACCGCGGCGAGTGGTGCACCAGTGCGCTTGGCAAGTGACCAGGCTGCGAGGATGACCCGCCACTCCGCCCCGAGCGAGGCCGGAGGGGAAATTCCCTCAGCTGCCATGACCTCCCACACGCGACTCATCACGACCCCGCCGCGCAGCAACGCAGCAGCCCGGAAGAGAACTCCGACTGCTGAAATCTGCGGAGCCTGTGTGTCACGCCCGGGCGACGCGACGCGGCGTCGTACACCTGCGAGACGGGCCTTCCAGCGTTGCGTCATCTGACAATCCGCAGAGCAGACACCTCAGGCAAATCCATCGCGCGAACACGCAGACTGCCCTGTTTCAGCACAGGCACCCCAATCGCCGCAACGCGTTGCCCACCGTGAGGAGTCCGATCCAGGTGAACCACGGCATGCAAGCCCGCAACAACCTGTCGGGCCAGTGCCTGCGGTGAGAGTTCGGCCAGCATGCCGAGTGATTCAAGCCGCGCTGCAACATCACGTAAACGGCTCGCGTGCAGGGTACCCGCGCCGCCATCATGACCAGTGTTGAGGGCTGCAAGCAGTGTGGCGATTTCTCTTCCTCGGCACTCCCCAAGAACCACACGATCTGGTCGCATACGGAGAGCTTCGCGAAGCAGCGCATCGAGAGGGATTTCTCCGACTCCCTCGTTGTTGGCTTGCCGGGACTCCAGCGCAACGTGATGAGTGTGTCGTAAGCGCAGCTCGGCCACGTCTTCAATGGTGACGACCCGCTCGCTCTCTGGCACGAGATCCAGGAGCGCGGCGAGTACCGTCGTTTTTCCTACCCCAGTGCCTCCGGTGATGAGGAGGTTCAATCGCCGCGCGACGGCCTCACGCAGCCAGCGCTCCTGCGCTGGCGAGCATAAACCGCGACTCACCAGTTCGTCGAAACCCAGTGGCCGCACTCGCGGCACACGAATGGAAATAGTCGCGCCATGCACGGCAACAGGTGGCAGGGCAGCGTGCACGCGAATACCGTCGCCAAGTCGCACGTTGGCGATTGGGTGTAACTCGTCAAGATATCTCCCGCCTGCAGCGATGAGACGCACCGCCAGACGACGCACCGCACTGGGCGTTGCACGCCACTCGGTGACCGGACGCAACTCGCCCCCGATATCCAGCCATAGCTGGCCCACACCCTGTGTCACACTGATGAGGACATCTCGCAACTCTGGCTCATCCAGCAGCGTGACAAGGCCATCAAGTGCTCGGCGGGCTTCCAACGAGAGCGCATCTGATCGAGACCCCGGCTGTGGCTTCACAACATGAGGGGCTGCGGTGGGCATGGGCATGCCAGCAGATAAGCAGCCGAAACCCTCAAGCGCGAACCAGCTGCGCATGGTGTGCACAGATCACACCCGCACACTCGCCGAGGCACGCTGTGCGCGACGATGCGGGATCAAGGTTCCTCAGCGACGATGGCGCAGTTGTTCCCCGCTGAAATATATTCTAGGATTTCCAGCACATGCACACTGAAGTGCTGCGCGCACGACGCAGTGCACGACACACAAGATGGGATGGCGGCCGCAATGACCGACATGACGGACCACGGCAAAATAGAAAGTCACTCGCTGGATGTCGAAACCTACCCGCCAAGTGCTGAGTTCAAAGCACAGGCAAATCGGAATGACCCAGCGATCTATTGGCATGCCGCAGCGAACCCTGAGGCGTACTGGGCCGAGCAGGCCCGCACTCTGCAGTGGACGAAACCCTTTACCAAGATTCTGGACTGGTCGAACCCGCCCTTCGCAAAGTGGTTCGCGGACGGTGAGCTCAACGTCGCGGCAAACTGCTTGGATCGGCACGTGGCACACGGGCTGGGTGATCGCGTCGCGATCCACTTCGAGGGAGAACCCGGCGATACTCGTACCATCACCTACGGTGAACTCACCCACGAGGTGAAACGCGCAGCCAATATGCTCACCGCGCTCGGAGTGCAAGCTGGAGACCGAGTCGCCATCTACATGCCGATGATCCCAGAAACGGTGATTGCGATGCTCGCCGTCGCCCGTCTCGGTGCCGCACACTCCGTGGTGTTCGGCGGGTTCAGTGCGGAAAGCCTGCGTTCACGCATCGACGACGCACAAGCCGAACTCGTCATCACCGCAGACGGTGGCTACCGCAAGGGCCGCGTCTCTGCGCTGAAGCCCACTGTTGATGATGCGCTTGCGTTGCCCGGCGACGGGCGTGAGCTGTCAGTGAAGAAGGTGCTGGTGGTGCAGCGAACCGGCAACGACGTGGACATGCAGGCCGGTCGTGACCTGTGGTGGCACGAGGAAATCGTGCCGTTTGACGGCGAGCACACCGCGCAGGGTTTCCCGGCAGAAAACCCGCTCTTCATCCTCTACACCTCCGGAACCACAGGCAAGCCGAAAGGCATCCTGCACACCTCCGGCGGTTACCTCACCCAGACCACCACCACGCATCGCGATGTCTTCGATCTGAAACCCGAAACCGATGTCTACTGGTGCACGGCCGATGTGGGCTGGATCACCGGTCACAGCTACGTGGTCTACGCACCGCTCGCGAACGGTGCCAGGCAGGTAATCTACGAGGGCACCCCCGAAACCCCAGACTGGGGCCGCTGGTGGGACATCGTGCAGAAGTACCGAGTCAGCATTTTGTACACCGCCCCAACCGCGATCCGCTCGTTCATGAAAATCGGACGGCAGATCCCGGAGCAATACGATCTCTCGAGCATTCGCGTGCTCGGCAGCGTGGGCGAACCCATCAACCCCGAGGCATGGCGTTGGTACCACGAGGTCATTGGCGGCGGCACCGCGCCCATCGTTGATACCTGGTGGCAGACGGAAACGGGTGCCATCATGATCGCGCAACTGCCTGGTCTCACCGCCGCAAAACCGGGCAGCGCACAGGTGCCGCAACCCGGAATCACGATCGATGTCGTCGATGACGAGGGGCGACGAGTGGATCGCGGACAGGGCGGCTTGCTGTCAGTTGCACGCCCGTGGCCAAGTATGGTGCGCACCATCTGGGGTGATCCTGATCGCTTCGTGGATACGTACTGGTCAAAATTCGGTGACCGCTATTTCGCTGGAGATGGCGCCCGAGTTGACGAAGATGGGGATATCTGGCTTCTCGGACGAGTCGACGATGTGATGAACGTATCCGGACATCGTCTGAGTACCGCAGAAATTGAGTCAGCATTGGTCGAGCACCACGCCGTCGCCGAAGCTGCGGTCGTTGGTGCGGACGACGAAACCACAGGCCAGGCAGTGGTGGCATTCGTGATTCTGAAAGAACAGCAGCATCTCCTGACCGAAGCCGACGCAGAGTCAGAATTAAAGAAGCACGTAGCTGGTGTCATCGGTGCCATCGCGCGCCCGCGCCGGGTATTCGTGGTGAATGAGCTCCCGAAGACCCGCTCGGGCAAGATCATGCGTCGACTCTTGAAGGATGCCGCAGAGGGTCGGGACATCGGCGACACCACCACCCTGGCTGACACCGCAGTGATGCAGACCATTTCGCTGCGTGTGCGCACGGAACAGCAGCACTAACGCTCACAGCCAGCAGCACCAAGACAAGGGGCGGTGGATCACGTGAAGTGATCCACCGCCCCTGTTATTTTCTGCGGTGCGCAAGACTGCTGCAGCTAGTCAGCAACCTCGAAAACGAACTCAACCTCGACCGGAGCATCAAGCGGCAGCACGGCAACCCCCACCGCGGAGCGAACGTGGATGCCGATGTCACCAAACACACGACCGAGGAACACCGACGCACCGTTTGCAACGGCCGGCTGACCGGTAAACGAAGGGTCTGAAGCGACGAACGCCGTGACTTTCACCACCTGCGTGATCTTGTCGAGTGATCCCAGCACACCCCGGGCCGCAGCCAAACCATTTAGCGCGCACTGCCGCGCGAGTTCCTCAGCCTGCTCGGGTGACACCAGTCCGGCACCTTCCCCAACCTTGCCAGTCGCGGGGAGCTCACCGCTCACAAAGGGCAGCTGCCCGCTGGTGTAAACGAGATTGCCCTGCCGCAACGCGGGAACGTACGCCGCCACGGGAGCAGCAATCTCTGGAACCTCAAAACCGAGCTCGCGAATTCGCTCTTCGATCACCGACATCTCTCAGGCCTTCCTCTTCAGATATGCGACGTTGCCACCAGCCGGGCCGGTGATGATCTGCACCAGTTCCCACCCCTGGGCGCCCCAGTTGTTGAGAATTTGTGCTTCGTTGTGCAGCAGCAGCGGAGTAACGAAATACTCCCACTGCTGGGTTTCGGTGTTCTGACCTTCGCTCACGGTGTCCTCCCGATGATGTGATGCGGCACGCCCGCGTGTGCGCCGCACTGGTGTGAGCACACAGATGCCCACTCGCGTCTGGCTCGGCGTGTCACGCAGTCAGCGAGGCACACTCCCACGCGGATTACCAGCTGCGTCGCATACGATTTATCCTATGGCCTCACAGTCACCCCAATCAGCGCGCGCCAAACGCGGCAAGACCCGCTTCAGCCAGCCCCGGACCGCTGGTGGCGCAGTCGGCGGCTTCCTTGGCGCCATCGTCATGAGTCTCGTTGCCGGCATTCTGGTAACCGCCGCCGTTACTCCGGTGGTCGCAATCAGCGGCGCCGCAGCAAGCTCGGCAATCAGCGTGTTCGAAGAATTGCCGAACCACCTGAACCCTGGTCAGCTGGCACTCCCCTCGACCATCTATGCCAAGCAGTCAGACGGTACGGAAGTCGAGATTGCCACGTTCTACGCTCAAGACCGCGAGATGGTCAACTGGGACGACATCTCGCAGTTCGTGAAAGACGCGGCAGTAGCCGAAGAGGATCCGCGTTTTTACACGCACGGCGGCGTGGACGTGCTCGCAACCGGGCGTGCGGT
>CAZTBS010000018.1:0-18457 GCA_964612125.1 uncultured Leucobacter sp.
TATCGTGTTCCCCAGTCGTATTTCTGCTTTTTCAATTGGAGGTAGACAAACGTCTCAGTGGTTGAAACGCCGTCGAGGGCCCGGATCTTGTGATTCAGGAGTTCAATGAGCGCATCGTCGTCTTCGCAGACGACTTCCGCAAGGATGTCGAAGGATCCAGCGCTGAGCACCACGTAGTCGACCTCAGGCATTTCTGAGAGCCGATCGGCCACGACTCGCGTGTCGCCGGAGACGCAGATGCCGAGCATGGCTTGGCGGCTGAAACCCAGTCGCATGGGGTCGGTGACCGCCACAATCTGCATGACTCCGGCCTCAGTAAGCTTTTGCACGCGCTGACGCACGGCAGCCTCACTCAGGCCGACAGCCTTTCCGATCTCCGCGTACGAACGACGCCCATCCAGCTGTAACTGCTCGATGATCGCTTTCGACGTGGCGTCGAGCGCAACATTGGTTCGCTTCGTGTTCACGCTACTGATCCTGACATCTTCGGCGCAAAAAAGCAAAGGAATTCGCAGCGATGTGGCATAACTTCGGGTGATTTCATAAGTAATGAGTCCGCAGCGTGGTTACTGTGGCGGTCGTGCGCCGATCATATGAGTCCATGCATCCGGGGTGGTTTTCCGCATCACGGGCCTGTTCGATCTCCGGGTGCGTGCGACTTTGAACTCTGATTGGATGGCCGCGTTGATCGCGTCGATTGATCAGTGGGCGAAACGAAATCCGTCGAGATGTCGGGAGATCCGCGACTGATTCCGAAGCAGCTGTTTCGCTTGTGTAACTTTTTCGTGAATTAATCTCGGTATTTGGTGCGCCAAAGTTGTTTCCCGGGACATTTCTATGACATCCTCAGTTACACCGAACCCGGCAATGATGCCCTAGGCGAATTGATCGGGATCTCACCGTAGTAACTGAGTCAAGGAGTCCTCCCGTGGTGCGTCGTATTCCCCAAGACCCAATCGTTCGTGATCTCGTCAACATGGTGCGTCAGTCCCAGCTGAACCGTCGGGCCTTGCTGCGTGGCGGCGCTGTGGGCGCTGCGGGTATGGGAGCGCTTGCTCTCAGTGCTTGCTCTCCTGGCGGTGGCGCGAGCGTGGCGCAGGGCGACGGCTCTGCCGGTTCCATCGTGTGGGGGAACTGGACCTATTACCTCGACTACGACGAGGAAACGGGAAGCTTCCCGTCTCTCGACGCTTTCATGGCGCAGACTAATATCTCGGTCGAGTACATCGAGGACATCGACGACAACAACACTTTTTACGGCAAGATCAAGGACCAGCTGGCTCTCGATCAATTCACCGGCTATGACACCATCACGCTGACTGACTGGATGAACGGTCGCCTGATCCAAGACGGGCAGGTGCAGGAGCTGGATGCGGCGAACATGCCGAATACTAAGAATCTGCTGCCCTCGCTGCTGAACAGCCTCGATCTTGATCCGGGTCGCAAGTTCACCATGCCGTGGCAAGCTCCGGCATCGGGCTTCGTGTGGAACACTGAGGCTGTGCCGCAGGGCATTAAGACCCTCGACGATTTCCTGCGTCCGGAACTGAAGGGCAAAGTGGGCGTCCTGACAGAAATGCGCGACACCATGGGCATCATCATGTCGGCGCAAGGTGTCGACGTTGCGGGTACCTGGGGCGACGCGGAGTTTGACGCTGCGCTCGCATGGCTCGATGACGCGATTCAAAGCGGCCAAATTGCGCAGATCAAGGGCAACTCCTACACGCAGGATCTTGAGACCGACACCACCCTCGCAGCCATCGCATGGACCGGCGACATCGCGATCCTGAACGCCGAGCAGGGTGATCGTTGGACACTTGAAGTGCCCGAATCGGGTGGCATGATCACCGCGGACTCGTTCACCGTGCCGAATGGCACAAGTGCTGAGAACAAGGCGCTCGTTGAGGAAATGATCAACTACTACTACGAGCCCGAGGTTGCCGCGCAGGTTGCTGACTACGTGTGGTTCGTGACGCCAGTGGTCGGCGCGCAGGAAGCCATGGAGAAGGTGAACCCGGAGCAGGCCAACAACCCGCTGATCTTCCCTGATGAGGAGATGAACGCGCGACTGAAGGGCTTCCGTACTCTCACACCCCAGGAAGACAAGAAGTACACTGATGCATTCGCGAAGGTGCTGGGGCTCTGAGCATGGCGGAGGCACAAGCATTCGCAGAGGCGGGCGCAGATCTTGAGCTGGTGGGAATCCAGAAGCGATTCCCTGGTTTCACCGCCATTGAGCACCTTGATCTCAAGATTCCCGCGGGTTCATTCTTCGCGCTGCTCGGCCCGTCGGGCTGTGGTAAGACCACCACCCTGCGCCTTGTGGCGGGGCTTGAAGACCCCAGCGCTGGCAAGATTTTGATCGGTGGCTCAGACGTCACCGCTTTGAAGCCGCACAAGCGCCAGGTCAATACCGTGTTTCAGTCCTACGCGCTGTTCCCTCACATGACCATTCTCGAGAACGTTGCGTTCGGTTTACGTCGCCGCAAGGTTGCCGATCCGCTGGGCAAGGCGCACGATGCACTGAAGCTGGTTGAGCTTGATCACGTGGCGGATCGCAAACCTGCGCAGCTTTCGGGTGGGCAACAGCAGCGTGTCGCTCTCGCGCGTGCGGTGGTCAACCGTCCCGCGCTGCTGCTGCTCGATGAGCCCTTGGGTGCACTCGATCTGAAGCTGCGTCGGCAAATGCAGCACGAGCTCAAGCAGATCCAGCAGGAAGTTGGTCTGACGTTCTTGCACGTCACTCATGACCAAGAAGAAGCCATGACCATGGCCGACACTGTTGCGGTGATGAACAAGGGTCGCATTGAGCAGATGGGGGCGCCAGCAGAGCTGTATGAGCTGCCGAAGACGGTGTTTGTTGCGAACTTCCTGGGGCAGTCAAACCTCTTCGAGGTGCAGGTCGTCGGCGGTACCGACCAGGCGATCCACACCGATCTGCATGGCACACGTGTGACCGTGCCACGCGCGCGTAGCGAGCGTGACAGTGGAATGATCACGGTGGGCGTGCGCCCTGAGAAGATGCGTCTGCACACGTCTGCGCCAGCTGACGATAGTGGCTTGAACATCATCGGCCCCGGTCGAATCACCGATGTGTCGTTCACCGGTGTCAGTACGCAGTACACGGTTGAGGCTCCGCAGTTCGGTGCGGTGCAGGTGTTCGCTCAAAACGTTGATGCTGGCCCGGCTGCGCATCTCGGCGATACCGTGTGGGTGAGCTGGCTCATCGAGCACACCTTTGGCCTGGCGGATGACCGCCTCGAGACCGGTGCGCTGACGGCTGATTTCTCGACGCAGGCTATCGCCACGCAGGCGAGTCTCGCAGAGTAGGGAACAGCCATGGCTTTCACCGCATTTTCGTCGGGAACGCAGGTCGCTGCGCAAGCTCCGAGCAAGCGATCCTGGACTGCGCTGGTCTTGCTGGCGCCGGGCATTGCCTACATGGCCCTGTTCTTCGTTGCTCCCTTCATTCAGCTGATCATCACCTCGCTGCAAGCCGCGCCTGAAAACGCTGGCATTGGTGAGTATGTTGCCGCGTTCCAGATCTCAAACTATGGGGCCGCAATCGCGGAGTACTGGCAGCACATTGTGCGATCCTTTGTGTACGCGATCATCGCCACGATTGCTGGCCTGCTGATCAGCTATCCGCTGGCGTACATGATTGGCGTGAAGCTGCGCGCCTATCCGATGTTGCAGGGGCTCGCGTTGATCTTGGTCATCGCGCCATTCTTTATTAGTTTCCTGCTGCGCACGCTCGCATGGAAGCAGATCCTGCCGACCGATCTCATCGGCACGGATTTCTCGGTGATCTTCGGTTTGACGTACAACTTCATTCCGTTCATGACGCTGCCAATCTTCGCCTCGCTGCAGGCACTTGATTTACGCATGCTTGAAGCTGGATCAGACCTGTACGCATCACCGGTGGTGACTTTCTTCAAAGTAACGCTGCCACTGTCCATGACGGGTGTGGTTTCAGGTACCCTGCTGAGTTTCATCCCGATGTCGGGTGACTACATCAATGCGTCTCGCGAGTTCCTGGGCGGTACCGGCACAGCGATGATCGGTAATGTGATCGAGTCGAACTTCCTGGCGACGCAGGATTACCCGATGGCCGCGAGCCTGTCAGTCATCCTGATGGCAATCATTCTGGTCATCGTCGCCACCTATGTTCGCCGCAGCGGAACGGAGGACCTGCTGTGAAACAGTTCAGTCTGGGCAAAGCGTTCGTTCCTACGGTGGGCATTATTGCCCTGATCTACTTACTGTTGCCGATTTTTCACGTCATTGTGTTCTCGTTCAATGACGCTGGCCGCAACAACATCACCTGGCGTGGCTTCACTCTCGACAACTGGCTCAATCCCTGTGGTGCACCCAACGTGTGTCAGGCATTTGGCAACAGCATCCTGGTGGGTGTGGTTGCAACGCTCGCAGCTACGGTGCTGGGTACGATGATCGCGATTGCCCTGGTGCGTTACAAGTTCCGTGGGAGGTCAACCGTCAGTCTGTTGCTGTTCACCCCGATGGCTACGCCTGAAGTGGTGCTCGGTGCAGGCCTCGCGGCACAGTTCCTGTTGGCTGGCGTGGAAAAGGGCATCGGGACGATCATCCTGGCGCACACGATGTTCTGTGTGTCGTATGTGGTTGTTGCGGTGAAGGCGCGCGTTGCCAGTCTCAACCCCGCCATTGAAGAGGCCGGGCGCGACCTATACGCCTCACCGGGGCAGGTGTTTTGGCGGATCACCTTGCCGATGCTGATGCCAGGCATCATTGGTGCGGCGCTGCTCAGTTTCGCGCTGTCATTTGATGACTTCATCATCACGAACTTCAACTCAGGTACCGCAAGTACCTTCCCGAAGTTCATCTACACTTCAGCGCTGCGCGGAGTGCCCGCTCAGGCGAATGTGTTGGCAGCGATGGTGTTCATCACCGCGATCATTCTGGTCGTCGCCGTGCAGGTGACGCGCATTAACCGCGCGAAGCGACTCGCGAAAGCCGCATAGCACAGTCGCTCCCGATACATACTGAAACCCTCGCTCTGCGGTGAGGGTTTCAGTATGTTGGCGGGTCTCGAGGAAGGTAGGCTTGTGGATCATGCTCGATCTCGATCTTGGAAGCCGCATTCGCGCGGTCCGCGCAACCTTCGCTGACATTGCAGCCGTGATGGATCTTCCTCGGCTTGAGCGGGAAATTGGAGAGCTCGAGGAACAGGCGGCGGCGCCTGGCCTGTGGGACGATCCGTCGGAAGCGCAGCGGGTGACCAGCGGGCTCAGCCACCGCAAGTCACGCGTCGCCAAGCTCCGCGGCGTGGAGAGCCAGCTGGATGATCTCGAAGTGCTGATCGAACTCGCGCAAGAAGCCGAGGACGAGGCCTCCGCGCACGAGGCAAAAGCTGAATTGGCTGCGATTGAGGGCGTCGTGAGCGAGCTCGAGGTGCAGACCATGCTCTCGGGTGAGTACGACGAGAACCCTGCCGTGGTGACCATCCGCTCGGGTGCTGGCGGTGTCGACGCCGCGGACTTTGCGGAAATGCTGCAGCGGATGTATCTGCGATGGGCCGAAAAACACGGGTATCGCGTGCAGGTCATGGAAACCAGCTACGCCGAAGAGGCCGGAATTAAATCGACCACCTTCGAAATCGACGCACCCTATGCCTTTGGCACACTTTCCGTGGAAGCGGGCACCCATCGTCTTGTGCGTATGAGCCCGTTCGGTGCCGCAGGCAAGCGGCAAACCAGTTTCGCAGCGGTCGAAGTGATTCCGCTGATGCCGGAGGCCGTCGAAGTTGAGATCCCAGAGAATGAACTGCGGATCGATGTCTATCGCTCAAGCGGCCCTGGCGGTCAGTCGGTCAACACCACAGACTCGGCGGTGCGGATCACCCACATTCCCACCGGCACTGTTGTCTCCATGCAGAACGAAAAGAGCCAGATTCAAAACCGGGCTGCGGCCATGCGAGTGCTGCAGTCGCGGCTGTTGCTGCTGCAGCGCGAAGAGGAAGCCGCGAAGAAGAAGGAACTCGCGGGCACGATCACCGCGAGCTGGGGCGACCAGATGCGCAGCTATGTGTTGGCCCCGTATCAGATGGTGAAAGATCTGCGTACCGAGTATGAGGTCAATAACCCGCAGGCTGTGTTCGACGGCGATATCGATGGTTTCATCGCCGCGGGGATTCGTTGGCGTTCGCTCGGAAAGAGCGCGTAACGGTTTGCCGGCCCTGACGGGTCGGTGGTTTTTGGGCGAGTCGCAGCGACGTTGCCTCCGCAGCGGCGTAGGGTCGATTCGTCATGATCCTCTTCGAGAACGTCAGTAAGAAGTACCGGGGCATTCAGCGCCCGGCCCTCGACGGCGTGAATATGCGCGTCGACCGCGGCGAATTTGTGTTCATTGTCGGCGCATCGGGCTCCGGTAAGTCCAGTTGCCTCCGCCTCATTCTGCGCGAAGAACAGCCCACGGGCGGTCGTATTCACGTGCTGGGGCACGATCTCAGCAAGATCTCGAGCAGGAAAGTGCCGTACTTCCGCCGGAACCTTGGCGTTGTGTTCCAGGACTTCCGTTTGCTCGCAAACAAGACCGTCTACGACAATGTGGCATTTTCGCTGCAGGTCATCGGGAAGTCTCGCGGCTTCATTCAGGAAGCGGTGCCCGACACGCTGAAGATGGTGGGGCTTGAAGGCAAGTTCAAGCGCTACCCACATGAGCTTTCGGGTGGTGAGCAGCAACGCGTGGCAATCGCGCGCGCCATCGTCAACAAGCCTGCAATTCTGCTCGCTGATGAGCCGACAGGCAACCTTGACCCGGCGACGAGTCTGGGCATTATGCAGCTCCTCCGCGCTATCAACGCTGCTGGCACGACCGTAGTGATGGCGACGCACGAAGCAACGTTCGTGGACATTATGCAGCAGCGAGTCATCGAGCTGTCGCAGGGCGTGGTGGTGCGTGATGAGCAGCGTGGTGGCTACGGTGAGACTGCCTCGATCCCACTGGCCGACTTGACTGCTGCGGGCGCGCAGGCGTTACGCACGAGTGAAGAAGTGGTGCGGCAAACGCTCGCTCCGGAGGTCGCAGAGGTCGACGAAGTGGCACCGGTGGCAGCGAGCGTGCCGCAGGTGGCAGTGGCGCAGCCAGGGCCAGCAGATCAGCCAGCAGAAGCGCCAGTGGCGATGGAGCATCCGCAGGTGCCTGCGCCACTGACGACGGCACCGCCGGACGAGGAACTCGATCGCACCGTGCGCCAGGAGCTTACTCCAGGCAGCCGTATTCCCGGTTTTCTGCAACCTGGTGAACGGATAGATCCCGTGCGACTCGCTGAAGAGGGAACGCTTGCCGAGCGGCTTGGGCTCGACACCGGTGATGCTGATGATCAGACGGATGTGGGGCCCGTGCGATGAGGGCGGGTCTGGTACTCGGCGAGGTCTGGAGTGGCCTACGGCGGAATCTTTCTGTGGTGATTTCGGTCATTCTCGTGACCTTTGTCTCGCTGACCTTTGTGGGAGCTGCGATTTTGATGCAGCTTCAAGTGCAGCAGATGAAGACATTTTGGTATGACCGCGCGCAGGTTGCGATCTATCTGTGTACCGAATTTGATCAGAGTGCAACCTGTTCGGGAGCAGATGCGAACGAAGAACAGATTGCCGCGGTTGAAGACGCGCTGAATTCTGATGTGCTGCAGCCCTACATCGCAGAGTATTTCTTTGTGGATCATGAGCAGGCGTATGCGGAATTCACCGAGCAGTTCGCCGGAAACCCGATTGTTGAGATCACGACCCCGGAGCAGCTCAACCAGACGTTCTGGGTGCGGCTTGAAGACCCCTCCCGTTCGGCGATCATCCAGGAGACGTTCACCGGCATTCCGGGTGTGCAGAGCGTCTCGGATCAGCGCAGCTTGCTCGATCGCATCTTCCTGTTCTTGGGCGTCGCGAGTTACACCGCGATTGCGATTGCCGGACTGATGTTGGTCGCAGCTATGCTCCTGATCTCAACGACCATTCGCCTCTCCGCTTTCTCTCGTCGGCGCGAAATTGGCATCATGCGACTCGTCGGCGCGTCGAACCGGTTCATTCAGACTCCGTTCATTCTGGAGGGAATCATTTCGGCGCTGGTGGGTGCGGTTTTGGCGGGGCTCGCCTCGGTCGCAGTGGTCAAGTTCTTCGTGCAGGACTACTTGGTCACCAGTCTGCCGTTTACGAGTTACATCACCGTGGAGCAGTCGTTGATCGTGCCACCCATCCTTGTGGGTATCGGTGTGGTGCTTTCTGCGATTGCGGCAAAGGTGGCGATCACGCGGTACCTCCGCGTCTGATCTCCGACTCGATTGGAACGGCTGCCGCAAGAGTAAGCTGGAAGTTCGTTCAGCGATCCACTGCGAGCAGAAACCGAGGTGCGGCATGCCGAAAGAGACCGGTCAGAAGCTGATCGCCTCGAATAAGAAGGCGCGGCATGATTACCACATTCTCGACACTCTGGAAGCGGGCCTGGTGCTCACGGGCAGCGAAGTCAAGTCACTGCGCATGGGTCGCGCGTCACTTCTCGACGGGTACGTCTTCATCGAGAATGGCGAAGCCTGGCTCGATGCGGTCTACATCCCCGAGTATCTGAATGGCTCATGGACCAATCATGCTCCGCGCCGCAAGCGAAAGCTATTGTTGCACCGTCAGCAGATTGACAAATGGTTCGGCAAGACGCGTGAGGGTGGTATGACTATCGTGCCGCTGCAGCTGTATTTTCGGGATGGCCGAGCCAAAGTAGAGATTGCTCTCGCGAAGGGCAAGAAGGAATACGACAAGCGGCAGACCCTGCGTGAACGCCAGGATCGACGCGAGGCTGAGCGAGCCATCTCGTCGCGCAAGCACTTGGGGGAGTGATACCCGGCTTGGCGAGTTACCCGCATCATCGGGCGGTGACCGAGTCGTCTCGTGCTGGGACAAGCCGGCGGAATCCAGGCTCGGGCCAGACATCACACGGTACCGGCGTCGATATCTTTGCGGAGCGTGGCTAGCATTCGCGTCCCTCATGCACTGCACCCCCGGGGATCCACATGGATCCCCGGGGGTGCAGTGTTGCACGCAGCGAAATTACTCTGCGAAGCGGAACAGCTTCTTGTTTGCGAATTCCAGCATGCCGCCCTTGCCGAGTTCACGGCCGTAGCCCGACAGCTTGACGCCGCCGAAGGGAACGTCCGGTCCCTCGAGGCCAGCCCCACCGATGAACACCATGCCCACATCAAGCTGGTTGCCCACACGCTCAGCGCGCTCGAGGTCATCGCAGATCACTACCGAGCCCAAGCCGTAGGGCGAGGAGTTCGCGAGCGCGATGGCTTCTTCGTCGCTCGAGACGCGGTATAGCTGCGCGACCGGGCCGAACAGCTCTTCGCTGTACACATCCATTGCCGGAGTGATGTTGGTGAGTACGGTCGGGGTGTAGACGTTGCCCTCGGGCTCGTTGTTGCCAACGAGCACCTCTGCACCCTGCTCGATGGCGTTCTGCACCTGTGCGGCCAGCGTCTTCGTCGCGCTGTCGCTCGACAGCGGGCCGAAGTCCTCACCGTAGCTGAGGCCGCCGATTGCTGCCTTAAACTTCTCTGCGAACTCATCGAAGTACTTATCAAGTACCACGATGCGCTTGGAGCCGTTGCAGGCCTGGCCGGTGTTCTCCATGCGCCCCATCACAGCGTGCTCGACCGCGTGATCGAGGTTCGCGGTGTCGAGCACCAGGAACACGTCGCTGCCACCCAGCTCGAGCACGCACTTCTTCAGTGCGCGCCCCGCCTGCTCGGCCACGATGGCACCGGCGCGCTCGCTACCGGTGAGCGAGACACCCTGCACACGCGGATCAGCGATGATGTCGGCGATCTGATCGTGGCTGGCGAACACGTTGACGTAGGCACCCTCAGGGAAGCCTGCATCGCGGAAGATCTGCTGCAGCGCAAGAGCCGACTCGGGGCACTGGTTCGCGTGCTTCAGCACAACGGTGTTGCCCAGGATCATGTTCGGGGCGGCGAAGCGGGCAACCTGGTAGTAGGGGTAGTTCCACGGCATGATGCCGAGGATGACGCCGATGCCTTGGTGGCGGATGAAAGTCTTCAGACCGTCCTCGACCTGCAACACCTCATCGGCGAGCCACTCCTCGGCGTTCTGTGCGAAAGCACGCACAATCGCACCTGAGAACTCTGCCTCACCAATGGCGTCTGCCAGGGGCTTGCCCATCTCGCGATTAATGATGGCGCCAAGCTCTTCTTTGCGCTCATCAAAGAGATCTGCGGCACGCAAGGCGAGTGCGGCGCGCTCGGCGACCGTGGTGGTGCGCGACCACTCGGTGTATGCCTGCTGTGCGGAGGCAAGCGCCTGCTCGATCTCCGCGGCGGTGGCGTCGGGGTAGCTGGCGATTTCTTCGCCGGTTGCCGGGTTAATGACGGCGTACTTGCCCATGAATCATTCACTCCTTAGTGCTTTTCATCGTTGACGGGTGCAGCCAGTCTGACACACCTGACAAAGCAACACTAGCTGCTCCGGATGAGCTCAGGAAAATCAGACTTCTCTGGCGAAAACATAGGTGATCTGCATGAAGTGCAACGGAATGAGTGGCAAATGCCTGCTAGTCGCGCGGGAGACGCACAGTACCCGTATCGAGCATCGGACTTGCGTCACGACCGCGCAGATCGGGGATCCACCGGGCGCTTGCAACGGCGAACACAGAGGTCACGGCCAGCATCAGCACCGAAACCAGAATTCCACCAGTGGCGCCCAGCAGATCAATGGCGATTCCCGCGCTTGCAGAGCCGAGGGCTACCCCAACCAGCATGCCGGTGCTCACCCAACCGTACGCTTCCGCGGTTTCAGAAAACTTCACGGTCGAACTCACAATCGAGAGCGTGGCGGCAAAGAACGGCGCGGTGCCCATTCCCCCGAAGAACAGCACGACCGAGAGCCACACGGGATTCTGGCTGACGAGGCACAGCGCGGTACCGACAAACACGATGAGGGTAAACCAGAGCGGTGAAAATGGTCGCACGTCACGGTGCCCCAGAATGACACCGCCCACGATTGATCCCGCGGAAAACACCGCGAGAACGATGCCCGCTTCGAGGCCACCATGGCCAAATGCGGCAACAATGCCTGCTTCGATCGCGGCAAATGCGCCAACGAAGAAGAAGGTGAGCACGGTTGAGATCAGCACCGTGGGTCTGCGCAGGACTGCGCCCAAGTGTCTCCGTGCCGCTGGCACTTGCACCCTCCCCACTTCCGGGCTCAGGGCAAACCACAGCCCGCCGCCGAGCATGAACGCCGCCGCAAGCAGCAGTCCCCACACCGTGCTGATCTGTGTGGAGACGAACACCGCAACGACCGGACCGATGATCCAGATGATCTCCTGTGCCGAAGCGTCGAGCGAGAAGAGCGCGGTGAGACGATTGCCGGGCACCATTGTGGGGTAGAGCGTGCGCACAGCAGGGGTGACCGGTGGGGTGGTGAGGCCCAGCACGAAGGCAATCAGCGTCACGACAATCAGTGGCAAGTGCGTGAGTGCAATGGTTACTAGCAGAGCGGTGCACACGACGGAGGTCACGAGCAGCACGGGTCGCATGCCGAGACGCCCCATAAGCCTGCTTGCGATGGGACCTGAGATTGCCTGCCCGATGCTCTGTGCGGCGAGGATCACGCCCGCGGAAGTGAAATTGCCGTAGCTCAGTTCGATATGCAGCAGCACCGTGATCGAGAGCATTCCGAACGGGAAACGCGCGAGCAACTGCGCTGCAATGATGCGGAACACTCCGGGGCTGCGACCAAGGTCCCGATAGATACCCACTGGGCGAGTCTAGTCCGCGCGTTCGGTGAGTGCTTTCTGGACGCGCTGCAGGGAAGCAGGTTCTGCGGTGCGCAGGTGCTGTGCGAACAGGCTGACGCGCAATTCCTCGATCAGCCAGCGGGCCTGCTCCACATGACGGGGGGCGTCGGCAGGGAGTGGGATCTGGCCTCCGGCCTCGCCAAACAGGCGGAGTGCCTGATCCACCTCGTTCTGCCACGCGCGATCACGGCCCGGTTGCGCGGTCAGCTGCTGCATGCGATGGCGGATCGCGTCAAGGTAGACCGGCAACCGCGTCAGGCGCGCTACTCCCGTGCGGGATACAAAACCGTCAAACACCAGCCCGTCGAGCTGTGTGGCAGCGTCGGAAACCTGACTCAGGACCTGCAAGGATTTTGCCTGGTCGATCGCTTTGCGTGCCTGCCGCGCGGCCTCGAGTACGCGCGCGGTGAGGGCAATGGTCGCGTAAATCTCATCAATGAGCGCTGCGGCGTAGGCGTTTGCGATTTGCTCATAGTCTTGGGCTCGCCACACCAAGCCATCGGGTGCGTGGCGTCGGATCAGTGCGTCTGCAACAGCCAAGGACACATCGGCGATCGCCTGATCGAGCGATCGATACGGGCCCGCGGCGAGGAGGAGCTTCTCTGAGTTCGAGAGGTGCTCGCGAATGTAGCTGGCAGGTGAGGGAGAACTCAGGGCAATGAGTCGTCGGATGCCGCGCACCGACAGGCGTGCCTGCTCTGCGGCATCGGCAACGAGCACTAGATCGACGCTGTTACGGCGATCCACAATTGCCGGATATGCGCGCACCACGCCGCCGCCGCGATGCGCGGTGTAGGCCGTATCGACGTGCGGGGGCAGATCGCCGAAGGTCCAGCTGGTGGCACCCTGCTGCTCAAGGTCACTGCGCGGTTGCGCCGCCGCAGCCACGCGCGCGACACCCCGGGCTGACTGCTCGCGGAATTTGGCCTGCAGCTCGCCGAGTTGTTTCCCGGCTCCGAGGCTGCGCCCTCGCGCATCGATCACGCGATACGTGGGGGTGAGGTGCGGCGGCAAACGGTCCATGTAGAAATCTGTGGCGTGCACCGGCACGCTCGTGCGCCGGCGAATTTCATCGGCGAGCAGCGTCGTCAGGCTGGCACCACCAGCGGATTCAAGCTGCGGAGAGACCGCCGCGAGCAGCTTCCGCGCCCAGTCCCCGGCGGGTACGACGTGTTTGCGAATTGCTTTCGGCAGGGTTTTGATGAGCGCGGTGACCAGTTCTTCCCGCATGCCGGGCACGAGTTTCTCAAAGTCAACACTGTGTAGGCGTGGCAGCAGCGGGAGCGGCACAGTGACCGTGACACCGTCGTCGTCGGCTGAGGGATCGAAGCGATAGCGCAGTTGCAGAGTCTGGTCGCCGTGCTGCCACCGTCGTGGAAACTCGCGCTCATCAACTGTGGCTTCTTCATCAGCGAGCAGGTCTTCACGTCGCATGGTGAGGAGCTTCGGCGTGCTGCGCTGCGCTTCTTTCCACCATCCTTCAAAACTGCGGGTGCTGGTGACGTGGGCTGGGATGCGCGCATCGTAAAATTCGTAGATGGCCTCATCGTCGCTGAGGAGATCTCGACGTCGGGTGCGTTCTTCGAGCTGCTCCAGTTCGCGCCGGAGCTGCCGGTTCGCGCGGTCGAAGGCCTGCGGAGAATCCCAGTCACCCTCGACGAGTGCGTGACGGATAAAGAGTTCGCGCGCGTGCTCGGGGTCGAAACGCGACAGCTGCACGCGCCGCCGATCCACAATTGGCACACCGTACAGGGTGACGCGCTCATATGCGACCGCTGCGCCCTGCGAGCGTTCCCAGTGCGGCTCTGAGAGGTTTCGTTTCGCCAGCGGGCCAGCCAGTTCCTCCGCCCACGCCGGATCGATCGCCGCGTTGTTGCGTGCGAACAGTCGGCTCGTCTCCACGAGTTCCACGCTCATCACGACCTCGGGCGGTCGCTTCGCAAGGTGAGATCCCGGGAAGAGCGCAAAGCGGGTGCCGCGCGATCCCAGATACTCCTGTGCTGGCTTGCGTTTTCCTGGTGCGGTGCGTCGATCTTGCCGGTCGTCACGCACGCCGAGATGCGACAGCAAACCTGCCAACATCGAACGGTGGATGGCTTCGGCGTGCCCGCCCGCGGCACTCGAGCTGGCATTCGACGCGGGGGTGTCTGTGCGCGACGTTGCAGAGGTATGAGTGCCGCTCGCGCGTGTGCCGCGCGGGGGCCGTGCAATGCGTTCAAGCTGCCGCACCAGATCCATCCACTCGCGCACACGCAAGAAATTCAGGTACTCCGCTTTGCACAGGCGTCGAAATGCGCTGGAAGAAAGCGCTGCCTGCTGCTCCTGCACGTAGTTCCAGAGATTCAGCACCGACATCAGGTCGCCGAGTGGATCCGCGAAGCGTGCGTGCAACTCATCTGCGCGGCCGCGCTCTGCTTGGGGGCGTTCTCGCACGTCTTGCACGGTGAGACCCGCCACGATAGCAAGCACCTGCGGGGTGACGCCGTGTCGACGTGACTCAATCACCATGCGAGCGAAGCGCGGCTCAATCGGTAGGCGAGATAGCTCGCGACCGATCTTGGTGATGCGGTGGGTCTTGCCGTGCCGGGTGACGGCGCCGAGCTCAAGCAGTAGGCCGAGCCCGTCGCTGACGCCTCGGTTATCGGGTGGGGTAAGAAACGGGAACTTGCCGACCTCTCCCAAATCAAGCGCGAGCATTTGCAGAATGACGCTCGCCAAGCCGGTGCGCAGGATCTCCGGTTCGGTGAATGCGGGACGCGCGCTGAAATCTTCTTCGCTGTACAGGCGGATTGCGATGCCCGGACTGGTGCGGCCCGAACGGCCGGAGCGCTGATTTGCGCTGGCTTGCGAGATTGCCTCGATGGGGAGCCGCTGCACTTTGCTGCGCGAACTGTATCGCGAGATGCGCGCCGTTCCGGCGTCGATGACGTATCGAATCCCGGGCACCGTCAGGCTGGTTTCGGCGACATTGGTGGCGAGCACAATTCGGCGATCGTTCCGGCCGTTCAAACCCGGGCGCTCGAACACACGGTGTTGTTCGGCTGCGCTCAGCCGGCCATACAGCGGCAAAATCTCCGTGCTGCCACGCTGTGTTCCATTTCTGAGTCTGCCGCGCAGTGCATCGGCGGCATCTCGAATCTCCGCTTCACCAGAGAGAAACACGAGCACATCTCCGGGTTCCTCACGAGACAGCTCATCGACGGCGTCGCCGATTGCGTCAAACAGGTCTCGCTCGATGGTGCGTGTGCGCGGTGCGCCGCCCCTGGGGTCGGGCATCTCTACGTGCTCGACCAGGGGGCGGTAGCGCAGTTCTACCGGGAAGGTGCGCCCCGAGACCTCAATGATGGGCGCTGGATCACCGGTGTGTGGGTTCGCGAAATGTTGCGCGAAGGATGCGGGGTCGATCGTGGCCGAGGTGATGATCACCTTCAGATCTGGCCGGCGGGGCAGCAGAGTCTTCAGGTATCCGAGGAGGAAATCGATGTTCAGACTGCGTTCGTGCGCCTCATCGATGATGATCGTGTCGTAGGCGCGCAGATCACGGTCGCGGTGGATCGCGTTCAGCAGGATGCCGTCGGTCATTAGACGGATCCGCGTCTGCGCAGATACTTTGTCAGTGAAGCGCACCTGATATCCGACCAGGTCACCCAGCTCGGTGCCGAGCTCCTCGGCGATGCGCTCTGCGATGGTACGCGCGGCGATACGGCGAGGTTGCGTGTGCGCGATACGTTCGCGGCCCAGTGCCAACGCGATTTTTGGTAGCTGTGTGGTCTTTCCCGAGCCTGTTTCGCCGGCGACAATCACGACTTGGTGCGCGCCGATCGCAGCTTCGATCTCCTCCCGCATCTGACTGACGGGCAGCTCAGTGGGGAAGGCGATCTGCATGCTTCTATTATCTGGGCTCCGGGGCGCCTCGCCTGAGCGCGCCAGCACCGGGCTACACTGAACTGCGCAACACACCCCGAGACCTGGAAACAGCCAGATCAGAAGGAGCGGATCGATGACTGCACTGGCGATTCCCCACGTCGCACTCAACGACGGCACCACGATCCCGCAGCTCGGCTTGGGTGTCTTCAAGGTTGAGCCGGCTGACACCGAGCGGATCGTGAGCGAAGCGCTGGACGCCGGTTACCGACACATCGATACCGCTCACATCTATCAGAACGAAGCGGGCGTGGGGCGGGCAATTGCTGCGAGTGGGATTCCGCGTGATGAGCTCTTCATTACGACCAAGCTCTGGAACACCGACCATGCGGATCCGCGTGCAGCGCTGGCAGAGAGCCTGCAGCGACTGGGGCTTGATTATGTGGATCTGTACCTGATCCACTGGCCCATGCCGATGCTTGGCACCGCACTGACGGCTTGGCGGGGGATGGTGCCGCTGCTCGGCGATGGTCTGACCTCGTCGATTGGGGTGTCCAACTTCGAGATTGAACATCTGCGTCAACTCCATGAGGAAACCGGGGTGGTACCTGCGGTCAACCAGATTGAGCTGCACCCCTTCCATCAACGACGTGAGCTGCGTGCGTACTGTCAAGCCAATGGCATTGCGGTGGAGGCTTGGGGCCCGCTTGCGCAGGGCAAGGGTGATCTCTTGCGGCACCCGGCGGTGACGAACGCGAGCGTTGCCCACTCGAAGTCGCCCGCGCAAGTGGTGTTGCGCTGGCATCTACAGCAGGGCACGATCGTGATCCCGAAGACCACCCGCAAAAAGCGGATGCTCGAGAACGCTGCGGTGTTTGACTTCACCCTGACTGAGGCCCAGATGGCTGCGCTGAACGCGCTCGAGACCGGGCAGAACTATGGGCCCGATCCGCGCACCTTCGACGTGCTGTGAGGGGTGTGGCCGGGCTCTAGACTAGAGACCATGTCTAAGGTCCTATCTTCCCTTCCCGTGGGCGAGCGCGTCGGCATCGCCTTCTCCGGTGGTCTCGACACAAGCTGCGCAGTCGCCTGGATGCGTGAGAAGGGTGCGGTGCCCTGCACCTACACTGCAGATATTGGTCAGTACGATGAGCCTGATATCGAGGGTGTGGCTGGTCGTGCACAGGAATACGGTGCGGAGATCGCCCGCCTGGTGGACGCGAAGTTGCCACTGGTTGAAGAGGGTCTGGTCGCTCTGCAGTGCGGTGCCTTCAACGTGCGTTCTGCTGGCAAAACTTACTTCAACACCACCCCGCTGGGACGCGCAGTTACTGGCACCATGCTGGTGCGCGCGATGAAGGAAGACGGCGTCGATATCTGGGGCGACGGCTCCACCTACAAGGGCAACGACATTGAGCGGTTCTACCGCTACGGGCTGATGGCGAACCCGCGCCTGCGCATCTACAAGCCGTGGCTTGACTCCAGCTTCGTCGAGGAGCTTGGCGGCCGCCACGAAATGAGTGAATGGCTCGTGGCGCGCGGCTTCCCCTACCGTGACGCGACCGAAAAGGCCTACTCGACCGACGCGAACATTTGGGGTGCAACGCACGAGGCAAAGCGGCTCGAGTTCCTGGACACCGGTCTCGATATCGTGGAGCCCATTATGGGCGTGGCGGCCTGGCGTGATGACGTCGAGGTTGCGACCGAAGAAGTCACTGTAGCGTTTGAGGCTGGCCGACCGGTAGCCATCAACGGTGTTGAGTACGCGGATCCCGTTGCGCTGGTCTTGGCGGCAAACGCTATCGGTGGCCGCCACGGTCTGGGCGTCAGCGATCAGATCGAGAATCGCATTATTGAGGCGAAGTCGCGTGGCATCTACGAGGCGCCGGGTATGGCGCTGCTGCACATTGTGTATGAACGCCTGCTGAACGCGATCCACAACGAAGACACCGTAGCCTCGTACCACAATGAGGGACGTCGTCTTGGGCGTCTGATGTACGAGGGTCGCTGGCTGGATCCGCAGTCGCTCATGCTTCGCGAGTCGATTCAGCGTTGGGTGGGGTCGGCAATCACCGGTGAAGTGACGCTGCGTTTGCGTCGCGGTGACGACTACACGATTCTGAACACTGCGGGCCCGAACCTGAGTTACCACCCCGAGAAGCTTTCGATGGAGCGCACAGTGGGTGCTGCGTTCGGCCCGGAAGACCGGATTGGTCAGCTCACCATGCGAAACCTCGATATTGCAGATTCGCGTGCGCGTCTCGAGCAGTATGCGCAGCTTGGGCTGGTCGGTGGGCCCACCGCCGAACTGGTTGGCGAGTTGGAACGTGGCGGCGCTGAAGAGATTGCAGATGCCGTGGCAGGAATTGATGAAGAAGCGGACGAGCTGGGCTTATCCGCGGCGTTTGATTCCGGCACCGACTAACTCGCAAGGTGCGTTGCGGCTGCCTCCGGGTCGATGACCCGGGGGCAGTCGCTGCATGTTGAGGGTGGGAGGCGCGCGATGCACGCGAGCGTGACGTTCTCAGCCGCGACATAAGAAATCCCCTGGGCGCACAGCCCAGGGGATTTCTCGTGAGTTTCTGCGTTCGCATTGCCTGCCGCGCAGAACTGAACGGCAGGTGGCGTCAGCGGCGCTTAGGAAGCGCGGCGGGCGCGAGCTGCACGACGCTTCAGCGCACGGCGCTCGTCTTCGCTCAGGCCGCCCCACACGCCGGAGTCCTGTCCGGTGTCCATGGCGTACTGCAGGCACATT
>CAZTBS010000018.1:18467-43633 GCA_964612125.1 uncultured Leucobacter sp.
CTAGGCCCGGGCACTTTTATGTTTGTAGCGTGAACGCTATCAGCTGGCGCGACGTGCGCGGGCAGCGCGACGCTTGAGCGCGCGGCGCTCATCTTCGCTCAGGCCGCCCCAAACGCCTGAATCTTGACCGGTATCCATGGCGTACTGCAGGCACATTTCGGTGACCTTGCAGCGTGCGCACACCGACTTGGCGCGCTCAATCTGATCTACTGCGGGGCCGGTGTTGCCAACCGGGAAAAAGAGCTCCGGGTCAACCGTGAGGCAAGCTGCCTGTTCACGCCAGTCCATTAGGTTCCTCCTTGTGTGCATGCGCGAAGAACCTTGGCCGGGTTAGCGTGATCTCGCGCAAAATGTGAATTGCGGGCTGAGATTGCCCACCACGACGTGCGCGAAACTCGATGGATATATAGTTTCATGGTTGAAGGCGCAAATCAATAGTCAATTTGCAACCTCCCCGAAAGGAAACCGTCATGTCGAGTTCACGCGAGGTTTCCAACCGTGGTCGCGCCGCATGGGCGATGCTGTTGGCGGTGCTGACCATCGAAGCCTTTGGTGGTCTTGCCGCGCTGGTGCCGATCACCTCTGGCTTTCTGAACGCCGGTAACGAACCGTTGGGGCAGCGCGCCAGCATTTTCCTGGCAGCGCTGCTGGCGTGGGCCTGGGTGCTCATCACGCTGTGGGGAGCTGCGAAGTCGCGGGCCAGTTGGGCACGCGGATCCGCCCTCACCATGCACGTGCTGATGTTTGCCGCGGGCACGGGAGTATTGCAGATGGGTGACCTGGTCGGAGGACCGATGGTCGGTTGGGCACTCGTTGTGCTCGCGCTGCTGGGATTCTTCGCAGCGCTGCTTTCACGGCCCGCCGGAGAAAGCAGCGCTGACTCGGAAGCAGCAGACGCGGTCTGAGAGGGACGCTACACGCCGAGCAGCTTGCGCAAGCGTGCGACGTGCCCGGTGGCCTTCACATTGCTCTGCGCGTGCTCGATGTTGCCGTGCTCGTCAATCACGTAGGTCGAACGAATGACGCCGACAGACACCTTGCCGTACATGCTCTTCTCGCCATAGGCGCCATATGCCTGCAGCATTTCGTGCTCGGGATCACTGAGCAGCGGGTAGCTCAAGCTGTCACGCTCGGCGAACTGCTTCTGCTTCTCGGGGCTGTCGGGTGACACCCCGAGTACCTGATACCCGGCCGCCTGCAGCGGCGCCAGGGAATCACGGAAATCGCAGGCTTCGGTGGTGCAACCCGGGGTCATCGCCGCCGGATACACGAATACAATCACGCGCTGCCCGCGGAAGTCTGCGAGACGCACCGTGTTGCCATCCTGATCACGCAGGGCGAAAGCGGGGGCGGGGCTACCAACAACAAGCTGAACACGATCACTCATGTCTCCACTGTAGCGACCTCAGACTGAGCGTGCCGAGTGGACTGAGCGGCAACGTCACAACGGGATTAGCGCAGCAGGCGTCGGAGCGACTCAACGCGGGCTGCTCCCGCCGCATCTAGACGTCCGTCAGCGATGGCGGCATCCAGTTCACAATCGGGTGCGTCATCATCGTGCGTGCAACCACGGGGGCATACGTCGATGAGTGGTGCAAGATCCACAAAACCGCGCAGCACACCGTCGCTCGTGACGTGACCCAGGCCGAATGAACGTACCCCGGGGGTGTCGATGACCCACCCGGATTCTCCCTCCACGCATCCGGGAGTGAGGGCACGCAACGCTACCGAAGAGGAGGAAGTATGCCGACCGCGCCCGGTGACCTCATTGACGTGACCGATTGCGCGCTGCGCATCAGGCACCAGTGCATTAATGAGGGTCGATTTTCCTACGCCCGAATGCCCGACAAATACGGTGGTCTTCCCAGCCAGCGCAGCTCGAATATCAGCGAGCGGTTCTGCGTCCGGACGCGAGCGAAACACCGGCACCGCCAGCGCGGCAAAGTGCGAGAGAAACGGCTCCGGGTCCGCGATGTCCGTCTTGGTGATGCAGATCAACGGTGTGATGCCCGCATCGTAGGCTGCGACCAAGTAGCGATCGACGAGACGGACCCGCGGTTCTGGGTTTGCCGCGGCGACCACGATCAACATCTGATCGGCGTTCGCGACCATCACGCGTTCCAGTCGGTCGGAATCGTCGGCGCTGCGGCGCAGCAGGGTGCGACGATCCTCGAGACCCACAATGCGCGCCAGGGTGCCCTCCGCACCGCTGGTGTCACCGACCAGCCGCGCGCGGTCCCCGATCACGATCGGGGTGCGATGCAGCTCGCGTGCACGAGTTGCCGTGACCATGCGTTCGCCACCAGTGGATCCAGACCCTTGCACCAGCACCTGATACCGGCCGCGATCTACTCCCGTGACCATCCCGACGACCGCATCTGCATGTTCCGGTCGCCGCTTCGTGCGAGGCCGATTCGCCTTCGGGTTCGGCCGCTGACGTACCTCGAGATCCGCGTACTGGCCGTAGGGTTCTTCAGCGTCGTCGTCGACGGGGATCCAACTCATGCGCCGCCGTCGCCTCCTGGGTGCCCCGTACCCCAGTCTGCGCCAGAATCACTGCTCAGAATGATGCCGAACCCGGTGATTCCTGCGCCCCCGCTGGCAATACCGGTTGATGTGGGGCGTCCTGGCGCGGCGTTCGCGCCGAGCCCCGGGTGCATCTCGAGGTTGGCACCCATGCCAGGCCCCGCACCAGGCGGGAAACCGCTATCCGCACCCGCAGCCAGCATGCCCTGCCAGAGCTCTGCGAACTGGGGCAGCGTTTTCGACGTGCTCGCAATATCGGCAACGGCAATGCCAGTGGTGCGGAGCCCCAACAGGGCACCGGTGGTGGCCATGCGGTGGTCAGCGTATGACTGCCACACGCCTCCGTGCAGTGGCGCCGGTCGTATCGCGATGCCGTCTTCCAGTTCGGTCGCATCGCCGCCAAGTCGCCGGATCTCCGTCACGAGCGCCGCGATGCGGTCCGTCTCGTGGTGTCTGATGTGACCAATGCCCGTGATCTCGCTCGGAGAGTCAGCGAGCGCGGCGAGCCCCACCAGGGTGGGCGCCAGTTCGCCGGCCTCGGGCACATGCAGGCGCACTCCGCGCACCTGACCGGTGCCCTGCACGGTGAGGGATCCACCCTGCAACGTCACCTCGGCCCCGAATGCGTGCAAAAGCTCCCGCAGTTGGTCCCCGACCTGCGTGGTGCTGCTGGGCCAGTGCGGCACAGTGACGCTGCCCCCAGCTACCAGGGCCGCAGCAAGGAACGGGGCCGCGTTCGACAAATCGGGTTCAATCGTGAGATCGCGGGCCTGTATCGGGCCGGGTTCGACCCGCCACTCCCCGGGGGCCGGGCTGTCGGCGACCACGCCGCGCGCACGGAGCGCGGCCAGGGTCATCTCGATGTGCGGCACGCTGGGCAGCCGCTCACCGGTGTGCACAACGTGCACGCCCTGTTCGAAGCGCGCAGCACTGAGCAATAGGCCTGACACAAACTGGCTGGAGAGTGAGGCGTCAATCTCGACGCGACCTCCGCGTAGCGCACCGGTGCCGTGTACCGTGAACGGAAGCGCGCCGCGGCCCTCATCGGCGATGTCGGCCCCCAGTGCACGCAGCGCCTCGAGAATCTCGCGCATCGGACGCTTCCGCGCGTAGGGGTCACCGTCGAAGGCGGTGGGTCCGAGCGCGAGCGCCGCAACCGGTGGGATGAACCGCATCACCGTGCCAGCGAGACCGCAATCGATAGTGGTGGATCCGGTCAGCGTCTCGGCCGGGGTGATGCGTAAGTCTGATCCAAACGGTCCCGGAGCGCCGATGTCTTCGATAGTGGTGCCGAGCGCGCGGAGTGCCGCGATCATCAGTGCTGAATCACGCGAGTGCAGGGGCTGTCGAATGATACCGGGGGAGTCGGCGAGTGCCGCAAGAATCAGCTCTCGGCCGGTCAGCGACTTCGAGCCTGGGAGCGGCACCGTGGCAGCGATTGGCGCAGCTGCCACCGGCGCTGGCCACGGCGTGGGCGCTGCATCATCTGCGTCGCTCAAGCCAGCCGGATCCTCGTCGTCTCGGCCGGCATTCAGCTTGGCGATCAGCATGGTTCAGGCAGCTCCAACTCGGGAATAGTTCGCGGACGCTCTTCGTTTTGAAGTGTACCGGCAGCGAAGAACTCTCGGAGAGGGGCGTAGGCATGCGACAGACGCGCGAGCGGATGGTGGTCAGTGCGACGCAGTGCCCCGTGGGTGCGCAGCGGACACGGATCCGCCCCCCGGTAGGCTGTGGAGTTGTGAGCCGTATTGAGCCTTCGACCACAGATCCCGTGCCGAGTGAGGTCGCCTCGCCGGAGGGTGACGGTGTTTCTCGCGTGGAGATCGAACAGCGGTTCACTCGGGACGCCCTGCCGTATCTCGATCAGCTCTACGGTGCGGCAATGAAGATGACCCGCAACCCGCAGGATGCGCAAGATCTTGTGCAAGAGACTTTTTTGAAGGCGTTCTCGGCGTTTGGCAGTTTCACTGAGGGTACGAACCTGAAGGCGTGGCTCTACCGCATCATGACCAACGCCTACATCAACACCTACCGCAAGCGGCAGCGCGAACCGCATCTGGGAGTTGTAGAGGAACTTGAGGATTGGCAACTGGGTGGTGCGGAATCAGCCACCGCGATGGCTTCGCGCTCTGCGGAGGCTGAAGCGATTGACCGCACCCCCGCAACGGTGGTCACGGATGCACTGAACGCGCTGCCGGAGGATTTTCGAATGGTGGTGTACCTTGCCGACGTTGAAGGCTTCAGCTACCAAGAGATTGCAGATATTGTCGAGCGCCCCATCGGTACCGTGATGAGCCGCTTGCATCGTGGGCGCGCGCGGCTCCGCAGTGTGCTCGGTGAGTACGCGCGGGAACAGGGTGTGGGTGTGAATGATGACCACAGCTCGGCGGGAGGTGCCAAATGAGTGGGTGCGGGTGCGAGTACGCGCAGGCCAATCTTGAGGAACTCATTCGCGGTGAACTCTGCGCGAGTGATTCGCAAACCATCCAAGAGCATCTTGAGATATGTTCCGAGTGCCGTGATGAACAGCAGGTGTTCGAAAAGCTGACCGTGGCAGTGCGACGGGCCTGTGAGGGAGCCGCGCCTCCGACGCTTCGCGAGGCAATTCTCGGGTCGATGCGGGAACTGCACTAGCGATTCCGGGGGAGATACCCTCCGTCGACAAGCCCGGCTTCGATTTCAAAGCGATTTCGCAGTGGATCCCTGCCGGCGAGCAGGTACAGAATGGGTAGTGCGAGACCGTAGTGGCGCCACTGCTCGCGGTGCACGCGCTCGTGTCGCAAGATGCTGGGGCTGACATTGTGTGCGGTGAGGTAGCAGGATCCCACACAGCTCCCGCCACGACCGAAAGTCCACTTGGGCATGCCGGTAAACACCCACAAGCCGTCTATGCGTCGCACTCGTCCTGTACTCCAGAGAGCACCCCACGCGAAGCCGACAGCGGTGGCATAGGCGTAACCGAACCAGGCCAGCGGCCACGGGCGTCGGGGTAGCGCAGGCGAAGTTGCTGTGTCAGTCACCCGCGTGCACCCTCTCCGGCGGTGAGCGCCGCCAACACGCGCAACACACTGGGCAGGTCTGCCATGGCGCCTTCCGCATCACGCGGGGCGAACCCACTGACCGTTGCGCCCGCCAGCGGCAGCGTCGTGACGGCTGACCGCACCGCAGCTGTGAGCTGGGCGAGGGTCAACCCGAACGGTTCGGGAGCGTGCACCGCTTGAAACTCTGCAGGGTCGAGTACATCGAGGTCGACATGCACATAGAGATATTTCGCGCCGCTCGCGTGCAGGCGAGTCGCCACGCTGGCGGAGAGTGTGTCGACGTCAGGGGTTGCCGGGACCGTGAGGTGGGTCAGGCCGCGGCGATCCACTTCTGCGAGTTCCTCCGGTGTGAAGGCGCGAGTGCCGAGCAGTATGAGGAAATCGGCGCGGATCGGATGTGCGAAGCGGAGATCTTCGACACCCTCACCCAGCGCGTGCCGAAGGGTCATTCCCGAGATCGCTCCCGTGGCTGATGTCGCAGGATCTTGCAGGTCTGCGTGCGCATCGCACCACAGCACCGCAAGCTGGTCAGCGCCATGACGCGCGATCGCTGCCGCCAGGCCTGCGAAGCTGCTCGCGCAATCACCGCCCACGGTGATCGGGGCGGCCGGAAGCCCCTGCAGGAGCTGCGCAGCCGCGTCGCGCGCCCGCAGCACGCTGCTCAAACGGAGCGCAGGTGTGCCCATGGCATCACCCGCTCCCAGCGGGATCGGCACCTCAAGCGTGCTCGATGGGAGATCCTCTCGGAGGGCAGCTGCGCCATCGGTAAGTTGCAGCGCGCGCGACGAGGCAGACCCTTGCCACTCTGGCATCCAGAGATACGCGGTTTCTGCCATGTCAGTGACCCTTCGCTGTTCAGCTTCCTACGGTGACAAAATCGATGAGCTGTTCGACCGGGCCAACCAGACGGGGATCCAGATCGCGAAACGAACGAACACGTCCGCGGATTCGCGCCCAAGCCTCCGCGAAGTCGGCAGGCTCTTCGGCTGGCCACCCGAGTGCGCGGCACATACCCGTCTTCCACTCGATGCTGCGGGGGATATCTGGCCACGCGGTCAGTCCCAGTCGCTCTGGTCTTACCGCTGCCCAGATGTCGACAAAGGGGTGCCCGGCGATACGCACATGCGCGCCAAACGGTGCGCGTGCAATCTGCGTGGCAATGCGAGTCTCTTTGCTCCCGGAGACGAGGTGGTCGAGCAGCACACCAGCGCGTCGCTCAGGGCTCGGTCCGAACTCTTGCAGCACGCTCAAAAGATTGTCGGCGCCGTCGAGCAGTTCAACGACGACGCCTTCGACACGCAGGTCAGCGCCCCAGACTTGCTCCACGAGTTCGGCGTCGTGCTTGCCCTCAACGAAGATACGGCTGGGCATTGCCACGCGAGCGCGCTGCTGCTCGACCGCGAACGAACCAGAGGCGGTCCGCTGCCGTGCTGCAGTCCGCTTCGGAAGGGTCAGGGTCACTGGCACCCCATCGATGAGGAAGCCATCGCTGAGTGGAAACGCTCGCACCCGGCCGCGATAGTCCTCAAGCTGCACAAGACCGTCGGTCGCAGCGACAACTGCGCCGCACCACTCCGACTCGGTATGTTCCACGACGAGACCCCGCGCGAGCGCGACCTGTCGGCGCTGTACCTGCCCGCGCCGAGCCTGTGACGCTGCCACGGGATCATGGTCGTAACGGTCGTCATACACGCCCCAAGTGTACGCCCGCGGCTACCAGCCGCGTTCGGCAAGCCGATGTGGAGCTGGAAGATCCGCCACATTGATACCAACCATCGCCTCTCCCAGGCCGCGTGACACCTCGGCAATGACTCGTGGTTCATCGAAATGTGCGGTAGCTTTCACGATCGCAGCTGCTCGTTGTGCAGGGTTTCCTGATTTGAAAATACCAGAGCCAACAAACACGCCGTCTGCTCCGAGTTGCATCATCATTGCGGCGTCGGCGGGGGTGGCGACGCCACCCGCCGTAAACAGTGCAACCGGCAGCGACCCAGTGGTCGCCACCTCGGTAACGAGATCAAGCGGCGCTTGCAGCTCTTTGGCGGCAACGAAGAGCTCGCTGTCGCTGAGCGTGGTGAGCGCGCCGATTTCGCTGCGAATGGTGCGGAGGTGTTTGGTTGCTTCGGAGACATCGCCGGTTCCGGCTTCTCCCTTCGAACGGATCATGGCCGCACCCTCAGCGATGCGGCGGAGTGCCTCACCGAGATTGGTGGCGCCGCACACAAAGGGGACCGTAAACGCCCGCTTGTCGATGTGATGTGCGTAATCTGCGGGGGAGAGGACCTCGGACTCATCGATGAAATCAACCTCGAGGGCTTCCAGTACCTGCGCCTCAACGAAATGACCGATGCGCGCCTTAGCCATCACTGGTATTGTCACAGCCGACTTGATGGCATCGATGAGGTCAGGATCACTCATCCGAGCCACCCCACCTTGCGCGCGAATGTCGGCGGGAACCCGCTCCAATGCCATGACCGCGACCGCACCCGCGTCTTCAGCGATGCGAGCCTGTTCGGGCGTCACAACATCCATAATCACCCCTCCCGCGAACTTCTGAGTAAGGTCGCGCGCGACGGGGGCGCAGACTGCGGTGGCTACGGACGAAGGAATGGGAAATGAAGCGGTCATGAATTCCACTGTGCTCTCGCTTTTGGTCTCTTACAAGATCCAAATATTGCTATTTCAAATAGACCAAAGTGGACGCTGCGTGACAGAATGCTGTGATGTTAGTGGCGCGTACCGCACCAGAACTTCCAATCACGCTCGATCGTGGGGCTGAGACATCTCTGCCAGCTCAGCTTGCGTCAGCACTGCGACACGCGATCGAGTCGGGTGTGCTGCTACCAGGAGAACGGGTGCCTGCGACCCGCACCCTGGGAGCTCAGTTGGGGGTCGCGCGTGGGGTCGCAGTGTCGGCCTACGAACAGCTCATCGCGGAAGGCTACTTGGTTGCCGGACATGGAACAGGCACGCGAGTGAGTGCAGACGTGCAGGCCCGCCGCGACACCAGTACCGACATTTCCGAACCACAACGCTTCGCCGCTGTCTCCACTTCGCCAGTGTCCTCGCGTGGAACGACGCTGCCACTTGCGCCGGGCGTGCCCGACACCAGCTCCGTGGATCGTCCGTCGTGGCGAGCCGCGTGGCGGCATGCCATGGCGCTCGCGCACGTGGAAGCTCCGAGTCTCGGCGATCCACACCTGCGTGCCGAGATTGCGGATCACCTGCGACGCATGCGAGGAACGACACGCACGCCAGCAGATGTGATTGTGACCGCCGGTGCGCGGGACGGGCTCGGACTGATCCTGACGGCGCTTGGCACAACCAGTGGACGACAACTGGTGGTCGGTGTCGAAGACCCGGGTTATCCGTCGCTGCGCCGGGTTGCCGCTCGGCACGGCGCGCAGATCGTGGCCCTGCCGGTGGACGCTGATGGGCTGGACCCCAGCGCACTTCCTGACACCCTGCTCGATGCCATCATCGTCACACCCAGCCATCAGTATCCACTGGGTGGCTCGTTGTCGCTCTCTCGTCGCCAAGCACTGCTCGACTGGGCCGTCCGCAGCGGAGCGGTGATCATTGAGGATGATTATGATGCAGAGCTGCGGCACACTGGAAGCCCGTTGCCGGCCCTTGCCGCCCTTGACTCTGCGACAGACGGAGCGGTGGCGTTGCTCGGTACATTCTCTTCGACGGTATCTCCGGCGCTCGCAGCGGGTTTCCTCTTGGCGCCCGAGCGGCTGCGTCGTCTCATTGAGCCCGTCCGGCAAGACCTCGGCGGCACCGTGTCAAGCGTGGTTCAGCTCGCGCTGGCTGAGTACCTAGCCAGCGGTGAACTGCGTCGACACACCGCGCGGATGCGTCGGCGGTATGCGCTCCGCCGCACTCTGGTCGTTGAGCAGCTTGCCACGGTGCCGGGTGTTTCAGTGCGTCCCATGCAGGGTGGGCTGCATGCAGTCATCGAATTCGGCACCGGGCCAGATGCCGCGGCGGCTGAAGCGCGCACGCTGTGGCGATCCACTGAGCTGCAACTCGGCGCGGTAGGCCTCAGCTCGTATTGGCACCATCACACGATGGGTGCCGAGCGCTATGGCCTCGTGATCGGAACCGGTGGCGGGGACGTCGCGTTTCCGAAGGCGCTCACTCAGCTGTGTGAGCTGCTACAAGATGAATTTGGGCAGTGAGTGTCCAAAACAGCGAGCCAAGTGTGGGCGGTGTAGGGGATACTGGAATGACCAATCAACACGGGTGGAGCGGGTATGGGGTTCGGCTGGTTTAAGCGTCGTGGGAACAAATTGCCACGCAAGCTGCCGCAGCGCCATCTTGCGCCTGTCGAAGACATCATTGAGCAAGGGTTGTTGGTTGCTGATGTCGCGGTCAGGATGACCGTCAAAAACGCGATCATCATGAACGCACTGCAGCGACGCGCTGACTACGACGAAGAACAGATCATTGAGATGGTGCGCGAAGCGATCGTCGAGCTTGCGCTCGAGCGTGAGCGCGATGCTGCACACATCGAACGGATGCGTGGCGAGATTCGCCGCACCGGTCACAGTTCATGGAGCGATTCCGAGTACGGTGACGACGATAGTCGAACCTTGCGCCACCGGAAACAGGTGTACGAGGGCGTCGCGAGTGAACTGCGTCAGCGCAGCGAAGATAGCGACTATTTGGAGTCCACTGCCGAGCGGGCACGAAATGCTGCGTGGCATGAAATCGGTGATTCGCTGAAGGAACGTGCCAGCCATCCCTACTACGCAGGTGGGGCGAGCCCGGAGTACCAGGCCGCGCGCGAAGAGCGGATCGAGCTGCTGATTTCGCGCGACCTGACAGAGCTCATTCGGCAGCACAGTGGCGAGGCCGCCGAACCGAAAAGGCGACGATTCGCTCGGCAGAGTGAGGCCTCATAGACTCACCCCCGCGGTGGGTGAAGCCACGAACGGACACCCTCCCCGTGTGAGTTCAACTAGTCTGGCTGACGCACTTCTGGGTGTTGCGTGAGATACCTGTCCATGTACCAACAGGAAGCCCGCAGCCGTCGGTGCTGCGCTACCTCATCGGTAACCGCAAGGTGCGCAAGCAATGCGGCGAGACCGGTGCCGCGCAATTCCCGGTTCACGCGGGTGTGATCGAAATCGATGATGTCATCGCCGAACAGTGTGTAGTGTGCCTCGCCCACGACCGCTTCGGTTGCACTTTCGTCGCCATGGACGAGCACGAATCGGTGCTCGGTGGGGCGATGCTCAAAGCGGTAACCCGCGGCTGCGGCGTCAGCTGCGCTGGAGAATCTCGACATGAGGCCACCCTACGCCCGGCTGATCTAGACTCGGCACGCATTGATACACCCACCACTTCGTGCCTGGTACTGGCTCTTCCGCTTGTGCCATGTGGGCACACTCATGCCGAAACTTGAATGAGATAGTATTAGGGCCTGATGACTGCGAACGCTGATCGACCTTCTGACCCATCTCACAATCTCGGCGACGCGGCGTTTGGCTCCCGCGAGAAGCTTGCTATTTGGCTGCTGCTGACCAGCGCCTTCGTGGTCATCCTGAACGAGACGATCATGAGCGTGGCATTGCCCAGGCTGATGTCCGATCTCGACATCACCGCCGCTGCCGGACAGTGGCTCACAACTGCGTTCTTGCTCACAATGAGCGTGGTGATTCCCATCACGGGGATGCTGATCCAACGCCTGCGTACTCGCACTCTCTTCGCGGTCGCAATGGGGCTCTTTACTGCTGGGACGCTCATCGCTGCGGTGGCGCCGGGGTTCCTCGTGCTGCTCATCGGGCGCATTGTGCAGGCGGGTGGCACAGCCATCATGATGCCGCTGCTGATGACCACGGTGGTGGTGCTGGTGCCCGAGCGGCAACGCGGCAGACTGATGGGTCGGATCGCGATTGTCATTTCCGTTGCACCGGCGCTTGGCCCCACCGTGTCTGGGTTGATCCTGCAGTGGTTGAGCTGGCGATGGCTGTTCTTCTTTGTGTTGCCGATTGCCGTGGCCGCGTTGATTCTCGGTTTGTTGCGCTTGCCAAATGTGGGTACGCAGCGGATGGTGCGTGTTGACCTGCTCTCGGTGCTGCTCTCGGTGATCGGTTTTGGTGGCATTGTGTGGGGTCTCAGCGCCAGTGGCGAAGGGCCCGATGCCCAGTCGATTCTGCCCCCGCTCGCTCTGATCGGCATCGGGCTCGGTGGCGTCCTGCTGTTTATTTGGCGTCAGATTCGGCTGCAGCGCGACGATCGTGCACTCCTCGACCTGCGCACGTTCCGGACCCGTCCATTCGCACTCGCGGTCGTGCTCTTCACCTTCGCGTCGATGGCGCTGTTCGGTACCTTGATCCTGCTCCCGATCTACGGTCAGAACGTACTGGGATTTACGGTGCTTGAGTCAGGCCTCGTGCTGCTTCCTGGCGGATTGTTGATGGGTCTGCTGGGGCCGACCGTTGGGCGGCTCGTGGATCAGCGTGGGGCGCGTTTCGTGCTGGTTCCCGGCCTTGCCATCACTGCGCTGGCGCTCTGGAGCCTGGCGTTACTGACCGATACGAGCACCATTTGGCAGGTGCTGGCTTCGCATCTCACACTCAGTCTGGGGCTCGCGGGCGTCTACACGCCGTTGTTCTCAGTATCGCTCGGATCTCTGCCCGGGCATTTGGCTTCGCATGGCAGCGCAACGCTGTCGACAGTGCAGCAGATTGGGGGCGCGGCGGGCACTGCGCTCTTTGTGACGGTAATGTCGGTGGTCTCTGTCGCCGCGGCTGCCCCGTCTGTGGTGGTCGACGCGCATGCACTCTCTGAAGGCACTCGTGCGGCATTCATTGTGGGAGGAATCACGATGACGATCGGGGCGTTGATTGCCCCATTCGTTACTGAAGCACGACGATTGCCCGCCGCACCGCCTCGATGAGCTGCCGCACCGCGGGAGCGTTTGCTTCGGCGGTGAGTGGGAACGCGAGAAATATCTCACGGGCAAAACGTGAGTCATTGATAGTGCGTAACTCCACACCGTTGGGCACGTGTTCCGTGGCAAGCTGAGGCACCAAGCCCACTCCGAGACCAGCGGCCACCATGCCGAGAGCAACTGCGTAGTCATCGGTGCGGACGGAAACCTGGAAGGGCTGCCCGGAGCTGGCAAATATCGCGCGCACGACGTCGTCGAGCGTGTCGCCTGGGGTGGCGCTGAAGACCCACGACGCGTCGCTCAGTGCGAGCAGGTCTGCCACCTCGAAGTTGTCACGCTGGGCAGCCGGATGTGTATCAGGAAGCGCCACGAGCAGGGGGTCGGTCAGCAGGTGAACTGTTTGCACCTCTGAGCGGAAGGGGAGGGTGGCGCCCTGAGCGGTGTAGACGAGTGCGGCGTCGAGGGTGCGTTGATTGACCTGGGTGACCAGTGGAGCGATTTCTTCGAGCACCGCGTCGAGCTCGATGCCGATCTCTCTGAGTCGTGTGGCCACCGCTGGGAGTAGGCGCGCCGCTGCTGTTGGGAAGGAACCGAAACGCAGCTTCGCGCGGCCGATCTGTGCGAGATCGCGCACATCAGTGAGGGCTCGATCCGCGAGGGCGAGAATCTCGGTGCCGCGTTCTAAGAGCTGCGTTCCGGCCGCGGTGAGAGTGCTGCCGCGGGTGGACCGCGCCACCAGGGGGCTCCCGACTAGCCTATCGAGAGCCTTCAGATGGTAATCGACGGTGGGTTGACTCCAGCCCAGACGTAGCGCCGCGCGGGACACAGAACCCTCCGCTGCAACTGCTGCGAGGGCACGGAGCTGGCGTAAATCGAGCATCTGATGACCAAGAATCTATAGTGCTTAGTGGGCGAAAAGGGAAGTTGCCTACATACACTATATGGATCAAGGCAGCGGAGTAGGGGATTCCCTTCGTTCTCCGGCAGGGCGACAATGAACCCATGCTGCAGGGAGATACAGGCGCATACGCCGTTCAAAAGCACCCCGATCCACGAGCGGAGACTCGCGCACAAGCGCAAGCTCGAACGAAGGGTTCGGCTGCCGCCCAGGCGGCGGCGCCCTATGTTGAGGCATTGCAACGGCATGCAGCTGCAGGGCCCTTGCATGTCATGGTGCCCGGGCACGGCAGCAACCCCGAACACGGTGCTGAACATCTGGCGTCGGTGTTCGGGCCCCGAGTCGCTGAACTCGACGTTCCGCTCATGCTGGAGGGTATCGACCTCGGTGACCATTCACCCCTCGCCGAGGCTCTGCAACTGGCTGCGGAAGCTTGGGGTGCGCGACGCGTGTGGTTCCTGACGAACGGAGCCTCACAGGGGAACCGCACAGCCGCACTCGCGGTGCGCGGTCTGGGAGAGCGCGTGCTCATGCAGCGCAGTGCGCATTCCAGCTTCACCGATGGTGTGTTGCTCGCTGGCTTGATTCCGTCGTTCGTTGCGCCCAGCATTGATGCGCGCAACGGGATTGCCCACGGTCTCACCCCGCAGCGTCTCGCCGAGGCGCTTGAGTACGAATGTAGCTCCGGTCGAGCGGTGTCGAGTGTGTATGTCGTGTCGCCCAGCTATTTTGGCTCGACTGCGGATGTCGCGGGTCTTGCCGAAGTAGCGCACGCGGCAGGCGCGGCACTGATCGTTGATGGCGCATGGGGTGCGCATTTCGGGTTTCACCCCGAGCTCCCCGATTCACCCGCGCGATTGGGCGCTGACTTGGTGATTTCAAGCACGCATAAACTCGCGGGCTCCCTGACGCAGTCGGCAATGCTGCACCTGGGGGAGGGTCCGTTTGCAGATCAGCTGGAACCACTGGTGGCGCGCGCTTACACCATGACGGCATCGACCTCCGCGAGCGCCATTTTGATGGGATCGCTCGACGCGGCCCGCCACGCACTCGTGCAGGGCAAGCAGGTTATTGGCCAGGCGGTTGCAGCTTCCCATTCCCTGCGCAAGTTCTTGCGAGCAGAACCACGATTCGCGGTCGTGTCCGACGGGTTTGGTGAGCACCCCGACATTGTGGCGACGGATCCTCTGCGGGTACCGATCGATGTCTCAGCGCTGGGGCAGAGCGGGCACTGGGTGCGTGACCGTCTGATCACCGACCACGGCATCTACGTGGAAATGTCGACAGCCACCACGGTGGTGGTGGTGATCGGGGCGCTCGCTACCCCTGATCTTGCGCGGTTGCAGGCGGGACTCACCGCAGTTGCCGATGCTGCAGCACGCGCTGACGAGGATGTGTCACACGAAGCCGCGCAGCACACGCCAGCTTCCGCTTTGGCGCGCACGGAAGAATTCCCCGCGCTTCCCGTAGCGGGTACCCTTCGCATGTTGCCGCGAGCCGCCTACTTCGCCGAGAGCGTGGTCATGTCGGCTGAGGAGGCGGTTGGTCGCGTTTCAGCTGACACACTCGCGGCATACCCGCCCGGCATTCCGAACCTGGTGCCCGGGGAGGAAATCACTCGCGAGACCGTTGCGTTCCTGCAGGCCGTCGCCGCTTCACCCAGTGGGTTTGTGCGTGGTGCCGCGGATCCACTAGTGACCACATTTCGCGTGGTACGCGACCCGGTGACCGCTAGTTTGCAGGCGTGAGGTTTCCGGCGCCGATCGACAGAGTTCCCGCGTGGCAGTGGTGGTGGCGATGCGCAGCCGATGCGTGGCCACCACCACCGTACTAACGCCCGGGAAACTGTGGCGTGCGCTTCTCCAGAAACGCACTCGTACCTTCGCGCATGTCGGCGGTTCCGAAGCACATCGCGAATGCTTCTCGCTCGACAGCCAAGCCCTCGTCCGTCGTGAGCCCCTGCGCTGCGCGCACGGCGCGCTTCGCAGCTGCAACCGCCACCGGCGACTGCCGAATGATCTGTTGCATTGCTGCTTCGGCGCCCTCATGCAGCGCCCCCGTGTCGGGAAAGACGTGTGCCACCAGTCCGAGACGAGCCGCTTCGAGCGCGTCGATCTTCCGACCGGTGAAGATGAGATCACGAGCGACGGCAACTCCCACGTACTGCGGTAGACGTACGCAGCCACCGAAGCCAGGGATGAGGCCGAGGGCCACCTCGGGCTGCCCGAAAATTGCGTTCTCGCTGGCGTAGATATAGTCACACGCCATCGCCAGCTCGCAGCCGCCACCCAGGGCATAGCCGTTGACTGCGGCAATCACCGGCACCGGCAGGGTCTCGAACCACGCGGTGAGCTCTTGCGCTCCCGCTGAGTACTGTGCAGACTGCTCGGGGCTCATCGCACTCATCGCCGAGATGTCGCCTCCGGCGATAAACGAGCGGCTGCCCGAACCCGTCACAATGACGCCACGGACCGACCAGTCGGGGGTGTCATCGCTGTCTGAGACAGGCTTCCCGAGCGAATCGCGAAGTTCACCCACCACCTGCCGCATCTCAGCAATCACCTGCGGAGACAGTGCGTTTAGCACCTCCGGACGGTTGACCATGATGGTCAGGATCGAGTCGCGAAGTTGCAACTCAAGCGTGTCGTAGCGCAGCTGCTCCAGCCGGGCAGCGACGGTCACGCTCAGGCGTCTTTCTTCTCGAACATGTTGCCGATCAACTGTGCGAGACCCAGCACAATCACGAGCAACACCGCACCAACGATCAAAATGGCAACCACGTTGACGGGTTCACCAGCTGAAGAGAACTGCGCCATGTAGTCGGTGCCTTCGCCACCCTCGCCGCCCGAGGCAAAGGCCGGCGCTGCGACAAAGAGCGAAGCGACAGCCGCGATGACGGCGGTGGTGATACGGGTGAGTGTCTGCACGGTTGTTCTCCTCGCGGTCGGCGCTGTTTCGCTCGGCGATCGCCTCGTGAAACATAACAGTGCCTCTATTCTGCCGTGTTCATGGCCGGGGCGCGAACCGTTCCGCACGTATGCTCGATGGCATGTCGGCGTCAGGCTCCCATGATGATCAGAGAATCTCGGCGGATCAACCGTGCCCATGTGGCCGCGGTGAGCCCTACGGAGCCTGTTGTGGTCCGCTGCACCTGGGCGCACCAGCACCCACAGCAGAACGCTTGATGCGTTCCCGCTACGCAGCCTTTGCTCTGCAGTTGCCTGCCTACCTGCTGGATTCCTGGCATTCTGACACACGACCCGAACAGGTCGAATTGGAGCCGAATTGGGAATGGCGACGTCTGATTATCGAATCCACCACTGCCGGGGGACCATTCGACGACACCGGGGTCGTCACCTTCACCGCAATTGCCCGCACCCCAGATGGCAGGTTCGTGCAGCGTGAGCGCAGCCGCTTCGTTAGGGAAGCACGCCGCGCCCACGGCGACACGAATCACGCGCCTCTCGCCGCCGGTGCACGCCCACGCTGGGTTTACCTTGACGGTGAGACCCTCGCGGGCTGAAACCGAAAACGTGGGTGGGTGAGACGTTTAGCCTTGTGCGCGACGGCTGCCTTGTCCGCGCGAGGTGGAGCGGGCGCCGGTGCTGCTGGTCGAGTACACGGCACTGTCTGAGCGGCGTGGTGCTGATCCGCCACTGCTGCCGCCGCGTCGCTGGCCACCAGCTGACTGCCCCTGCGAGCGCGGTTGGCCCTGCGCACGCGCCGGACGGCCCTGGCGCGTCTCAGACGCTGCGCCCGCAACGGGTGCGTGACCGCCAGCAGCGTTTGCGCCGCCGCGGCTGCGTCCGCCGCGCGAGCGTTTGCGCTTCGCTTTGGCGCCCTGCGACTGGCCAGCGCCGGCGGGGTTGTGCCCGGCCGCTCGTTGCTGGGCGACGTGGGCTTCGTTACGCTTGCGCTCCGTCTCACGGGGATCCACACGCGGGGCAACCTCGCCGATCAACGAGATCACCTCGGGGTCATTCGAGCCAGCCGCGCGCGGTGTGACCTGAATCTTCGCGGCGCGGAGAAGCTGGCGCATCTCGGCACGCTGTTCCGGCAACACAATGGTCACGACATCACCCTCATTGCCTGCGCGCGCGGTACGGCCCGAGCGATGCAAGTATGCCTTGTGTTCGACCGGCGGATCGATGTGCACTACCAGCTCGACCCCGTCAACGTGCACGCCGCGGGCGGCGACATCGGTGGCTACCAGTACCTTGGCATCGCCAGACACGAACTCCGCGAGGTTGCGGTCGCGGGCGTTCTGCGACAGGTTGCCCTGTAGCTCGACCGCCGGGATGCCAGCTGCGGTGAGCTGCTTCGCGAGCTTCTTCGCCTGGTGCTTCATGCGAGTGAAGAAGATCCGGCGGCCGGTGCCCGATGCCAGCGCCTCGATCAGGGATTCTTTGCCGGCCTTGCTCTGCACTTCGAAGACATGGTGGGTCAGCTGCGGAACCGGAGATTCCGCGCCATCCACCGAGTGCATGATCGGGTCGTGCAGGTACTTCTTCACGATGTTATCGACCCCGTTATCGAGGGTGGCGCTGAAGAGCAGGCGCTGCCCCTGCTGCGGGGTCTTGTTCATGATCCGCGTCACCACGGGCAGGAAGCCCATGTCGGCCATGTGATCCGCCTCGTCGAGCACCGTGATCTCGACCTGGTCAAGATGCACGAGACCCTGCTTCATGAGGTCGTCGAGACGGCCCGGTGCAGCCACCACGATGTCGACGCCGCGTTCGAGCACCAGTTCCTGGCGACGCTGCGGCACGCCACCGAAGATAGTGGTGACGCGCACGCCAACGGGGTCGGCGAGCATCTTCACGGTCTCGGCGATCTGCGTCACGAGCTCACGAGTGGGTGCGAGCACGATACCGCGGGGGCGGTTGGGCTGACGCTTCTTCTCGACGTTCTCGGCAAGATTCGCGACGAGGGGAATGGCGAAGGCAATGGTCTTGCCCGAGCCGGTGCGGCCGCGCCCGAGCACGTCGCGCCCGCGCAGGGTGTCAGGAAGGGTGTCGCGCTGAATGGGGAAAGCTTCAGTCTTGCCGTGCTTCTCGAGTGCGAGGGCCAGGGGAGCTGGTACGCCGAGAGCGGCAAATGTGGGAGTGGTCACGGGGACCTTTCATGCTGGTGGCGTGCCGCGCAAGAGTCACATCGCTCAAGAACTGAGCGTGCGGAGGTTGCTACGCGTCACTGCCGAATGTCGAAGGCGCGGGTTCGCGCATCCGTTCGCCGCAGATCCGGCCGAACGGCGCCCAGGCCTGTGTGGCGGGCGGTGCGGTGACAGCGACGCGCGACGCCACCCATGGGGCATCACTGTTCCCTACTGTAACTCATGCCGCATGTCGGAGGTCGGAAGTAGCCTGGGAATCACAGCTGACAGCGATGGCAGACGGCAGCACTGACGAAGGGAGCGCGCGTGTTTGTGCAACAGCTCGCGGACGGTCAGATTCGCCTGGTGACCAGTGCGAGCGATCTCACTGCGGCCAGCACCTGTGAGTTTGCATTCCTGCGGCGAGTGGATCAGCGCCTCGGACGAAACATCGTGGTGCCGGAAAACAGCGATGCGATGCTGCAGCGGGCGGCGAGATTGGGCGACGCGCACGAGGCGCGAGTGCTCGACGCATACCGTGTTGAATTCGGCAGCGGATCGGCGGGCGAGCCGGGCGGAGTGGTCGAGCTACCGCCTCGCGGTGCGATGACTGAAGATGCGTTGACTGAGCTTGCTGAGTTGAGCCAGCGCGCGCTTCTCGGCGGTGCTGACGTGGTATTCCAGGCCACATTTTTCGATCCGGCAGCGAGGCCTGCTGACCCAGTGTGTGGTGACCCCGCTATCGGATTCGTAGGCTTTGCAGATTTCTTGGTGCGTGCGCCTGGCGGGGCGTACGAGGTGCAAGATTCGAAGCTCGCTCGGAAGGCGAAGGTGGCGGCGCTCATGCAATTGGCCGCCTATGCCGAACAGCTCGAGCGCATCGGCGTTCCGGTGGCGCCGGAGGCTGCGCTGGTGCTCGGCGATGGTGCGCACAGTCGCCACCGGCTTGCTGACATCGCTCCCGTCTTTCGTTCGCGCAGAAAACGTTTGCATGAGATGCTGCTCGCACGTGCGCGTGCCGTGGGCGCTGATGGGCGTCGGGAGAGCGCGGCACCGGTGCCTTGGCGTGCGGCAGAGGTGCAGGCCTGCGGTCGCTGTGAGGTGTGCGCCCCTGAGGTTGAGGCTGCGCGCGACCCGCTCCTCATCGCTGGCCTCCGTCTCGCGCAGCGTGATCGATTGTTGGCAGCCGGCTTCGAGACCATCGACGCGGTCGCCGCCGCCGCCCCCGACATCACGATGGGTGTGCGTATGGTGGATGGCATCAGCCAGGCAGCACTCGCGCGACTGGCAGTGCAAGCGGAGATGCAGGTGTCAGCGCGACCAGGCGAGGCGCCACCGGTTCGGGTGTGCGACCCAGGTGCACTGGCAGCCATCCCCGCACCGAATCCTGGCGACGTCTTCTTCGACTTCGAGGGCGACCCGATGTACCGTGAACCCGGATTCGCGGCGAGCGCGCGATGGGGCATCGACTACCTGTTCGGCATGGTGGATACACACGAACGATTCACCGCCTTTTGGGCCCACGATCTCGACGCAGAGCGGCAAGCACTCCAAGACTTTTTGTGTTTCATCGCCGAGCGGCGGCGGCAGTATCCCGGCATGCACATCTACCACTACGCCGCATATGAGCGCACGCATCTGAGCAGCATTGCCGCGCGCCATGGCGTCGGAGAGGCTGAAGTCGATGCGCTGCTGCGCGAACACGTACTGGTTGACCTGTATCCAATCGTGCGCAACGCACTGCGAGTGGGGTCGCGCTCCTACTCGATCAAAAAGCTCGAGCCGCTCTACATGGGAGACGCGCTCCGCGACGCCGATGGGGTCACCAGCGGGGGTGAGTCAGTTGCCGAGTACGCAGAGGCCAGCGCGCTGCTGGTTTCGGCAAGTGCCACAGAGCGCGCGGAAGGGCAGCGACGCCTCAACGTCATCGCTGACTACAACCGCTACGACTGTGTCTCAACGCTGCGCCTGCGCGACTGGCTGCTCCGTCTCGCGACAGAGCATCAGGTGACACCACTGGCGTCCGCGACGCCGAACGAAGAAGATGGTGGGAGCTTCGCGATCAGCCCCACCGCGGCTGCGCTGGCCATGCTTGCCAGCCAGGCTGAGCACGCGCAAGATCGGCAGGTCGCGGCGCTCGCTGCGAGCGCCATTGACTACCATGCGCGTGAGAACAAGTCTTTTTGGTGGAGTCACTTTGCGCGCCTGGGCGATCCGATCGAGGAGTGGGCCGAGACTCGCGATGTCTTGGTGGTTGATCCGCAGCAGAGCCGTGTGAGCGAGTCATGGTTCGTGCCGCCGCGTGGTCGCGTGCAGCGTCGTATCTTGCAGCTCGGCGGGGAGCTCGCCCCGGGCAGCGCGCTGAAGCCAGACACCGAAGCGTATCTGCTGTACGACTATCCGCCACCCTTCCCGCAACAGGCGGCACCCGGTGCGCGTGGCAGTCGTCTCGTCAAGATTGTGGCGGTTGATGCGTGCGGAGTGACGGTGTCCGAGTCGTTACCGGGTGAAGCGGCACCCTACGACACGCTTCCCGTTGCCCTCACACCGGGCCCGCCGCCGCGGCCCGGGAGTCAGCCCGCGGCCATCGCGGAGTGGGGCGCAGAGTTCGCCGCCGCACTCACCACCGGAACAAGCTGTGCCGACCCGGTAGTCGACATCATGCGCCGCGTGCCACCGCGGCTAGTGGGCGGCGCACCACTGGTGGATCCGCACTCCGCATCCGCGCTCGCCGCCGCTGGCGGCAGCGAAGACGCGCGCACTATTGGCGCGGTGGTGGCGAGCTTGCTGCAGCTCGACCGTTCAGCGCTTGCGGTGCAGGGCCCGCCGGGCACGGGCAAGACCTATTTGGCGGCACGGGTGATCCGCACACTGGTTGAACAGCACGGCTGGCGTATTGGTGTGGTGGCGCAATCGCACAAGGTCGTCGAGAATGTGCTCGTTGGTGTGGTCGCGGCAGGCCTCGATCCCGCACAGGTTGGCAAGGTGGCACAGCAAGGCACGCCACGAGGTGAGACTCGGCCCTACACGGTACTCTCCAGCAACTCGCACACGAGCTTTCTGATGCGGCACCGCGATCTTGGTTTGGGCTGCGTCATCGGCGGCACGGCATGGGATTTCAGCAACCCCGCGCGGGTGGATCGGCGCGGCCTTGACCTGCTAGTCATCGATGAAGCGGGGCAGTTTTCTTTGGCCCCAACGATTGCCGCGGCGGTCGCGGCACAGCGGCTGCTGCTGCTCGGTGATCCGCAGCAGCTGCCGCAGGTCTCGCAGGGAGCGCACCCGGAACCAGTGGACACCTCCGCACTGCGGTGGCTGTTGGGCGAACATGACACGCTTCCGGCGAGCCACGGCTACTTCCTCGCAGAAACTCGCCGCATGCGACCCGAACTTGCCGCTGTGGTGTCAGAACTTTCGTACGCGGGGCGATTGACCGCCCACCCCAGCGCCGCATCGCGCGAGGTGCGCGGTGCGGGGCAACCTGGCCTGCACTGGCACCCGGTGGCGCATACCGGCAACTCAACGCACAGCGAGGTCGAGGCTGAAGTAGTTGTGCGTATTGCCAAAGAGTCACTCTCTGGCACCGTGGTGTCGCCTGGCGCCGCCGAACGTGCTCTCACCCAGGCCGACATTATTGTAGTTGCGCCCTACAATGCCCAGGTCGACTGCCTCAGCGAGGCGCTGCGCCGAGCAGGCTTCGCTGATATTCGAGTCGGCACCGTCGACCGATTTCAAGGCCAGGAAGCGGTGATTGCGATCGTCAGCTTGGCAGCCTCAACCGCCGAGGACGTACCGCGGGGTCTCGAATTCTTGCTGATGCGTAATCGGCTGAATGTGGCCATCAGTAGAGCCCAGTGGGCGGCGCATCTGGTGTCCTCCGAGCGTTTGGGCGCGGGGCTTCCCGCAACTGCTGAAGGAGTCGCTGCGCTCTCAGGTTATTTGCGACTCACCGAGTCTGCGCTGCGCGACTGAAACTCAAGAATGCGGGCGAGGGCCTCAGCGACCGCTGCTTCTCCCGCGGCGTATGAGATGCGCACCGCACGGTTACCGGCAATCGGGTCAAAATCAACGCCCGGTACCAGTGCCACGTTGGCCTCTTCCAATAACGCCCGCGCGTAGGCTGAGGCGGAACCGTAGCGCTGCAGCTGCGGGCCCAACTCTGAGTAGTAGTAAAAGGCGCCATCCGACGGTGCCGCAGCTCCCCAGTCGAGCGCGGGGGCGGCATCAAGAATCAGCTGACGTGCGCGCGCAAAACCCTCCACTACGCGATCCCGCTCGGCGTACGTTTCTGGGGTGAACGCGCGCAGAGCCAGTTCCTGCGCAGGCGCGGGAGGTGAGAGCGCGAAGTTCGAGGCGAGTGCCTCGAGTGGGGCGACAAGTCCCGCGGGAAGAACTGCCCACCCGAGTCGCCACCCCGTCATTCCCCAGTACTTGGAGAAGGAATTGATGACGATCGCGTTCGGGTCAAGTTCGATTGCGGTGATGCCGCGCGGATCTGCGTCTCCGGCCTGTGGGAAGGTGATGCCGTGATAGATGTCATCGCTGATCAGCTGTGTCTGGTTCGCCCGGCACCACTCCACCAGCGCAGTCAGTTCGCTGCGGCGGAGCATAGTGCCGGTCGGGTTTGCCGGCGACGCAATGATCAGGCCAGCGAGGGCACCGTGCGCTGCCACTGCAGCGTCGAGCAGCTCGGGGGTGGGTTGGTAGCGGGTGTCGAGAGTGGTGTGGATCTCCACAACCTCGACGCCGAGCGCCCGCAAAATATTGCGGTACGCCGGGTACCCAGGGCTTGCGAGTGCCACCCGGTCGCCCGGATCAAACGCGGCCAGGAACACGAGCTGAAACGCGCCAGAAGAGCCGGTGGTTACCGCTACGCGCGCGGGATCCACTGTCACGCCATACCAATGCTGGTAGTGTGCCGCAATGCCTTCGCGCAGCTGCATCGTGCCGAGAGGGCCGGTGTAGCCTGCTGGTTTCAAGATGCCAGGAGAGGGGAGTGCGCTGGGTTCGCCAGCGCACAGCGAGACGACGTCGTGCCCCGCTGCCCGTCGGGCGGCGATCTGATCGGTGATCTGCATCACCTCGAACGCTGGAACCGCGGAGCGTTGTGAGGGCTGCATGACTCGAGGCGCCCCGCGGAGTGTCACGCCTCGCCCCAGCGAATCGGTGTGCCGACCGCAATGCCCGTGCGTGCCTGCAGCGACTCGTTCACCTGTGCCGAGGCGGGATCCAAGCCGAGTTCATTGAGCACGGCACTCGAGGCTTCATCGAGTGCGAGCACAATTGCGGAGACCGAGTTCAGCAGCGGGTCGCCAAGCTCGGCTCCCGCGCGCGCGATGGCGGAACGCGCTGCAGCGGCGATCCCAGCGGGGCTCGTATCCGTGGTGGATCGCGTCGCCCTGGCGTAGGAGACGCCATCTCCGGAGAGTGCCTCAGCAATGACTGCACCCTCAGCCCGCGACACCCGCATTTCGAGCACGCTTGACGCAGAGGAAGGGGTGCTGGTCGCGCCAGCAAACGGGAGCGGAATGCCCGACGGGGCGTCACCATGATCGTGGTGATCAGGTGACGCCCCGCCGAAGGAGAATTTCAGATCCATAGATGCAAGGCTACGCGAGTTGCCTGCCCCATCCCTGCGCGCTTACGCGTTCGCGACCAGCTCAGCGTAGGGGGTGTATGGGAGATCTGAGAATGCTTCGGCCACACCGCCGTTTGCCAGAATGCCGTCGTGAGCGTTCAGGCCCTTCGCGAGCGCCTCGTCTGCTGCCAGTGCGGTCTTCCAACCCTTGTCGGCGAGCGCGACCACGTAGGGCAGGGTTGCGTTGGTGAGCGCGGCGGTCGACGTCTCAGGCACGGCGCCGGGCATGTTCGCTACGCAGTAGTAGATCGAGTTGTGCACCTGGAAGGTGGGGTTGTCGTGCGTGGTCGGCACGGAGTTCTCGAAGCAACCGCCCTGGTCAATGGCGATGTCCACGAGCACCGAGCCCGGCTTCATCTGCGCCACCATCTCGTCGGTGACGAGCTTGGGTGCCTTTTCGCCAGGGATCAGCACCGAGCCGATGACCAGGTCAGCGTCCTTCAGTGCCTCGCTGATGTTGTGCGCGTTTGAGGTGCGGGTCTGGATACGGCCGTTGAACTCGTCTTCCAACTGCTTGAGTCGGGGGATCGCAATGTCAATAACGGTGACCTCGGCGCCCATGCCGAACGCGATGCGCGCCGCCTGCTCACCAGCTGCGCCGCCGCCGATCACGACGACCTTGCCGCGACGAGTGGCAGTCACGCCGCCGAGGAGAATGCCACGGCCGCCGTTTGCCTTCATCAGTGAGTATGCGCCAACCTGCACCGAGAGGCGGCCAGCAACCTCGCTCATCGGGGCGAGCAGCGGTAGGCCGCGGTTTGCGAGCTGCACGGTTTCGTAGGCAATCGCGGTGGTACCTGAGTTCAGGACAGCCTCGGTGAGGGTGCGGTCTGCGGCGAGGTGCAGGTAGGTGAAGAGTACCTGGTCCTTGCGCAGCTTGTCGTACTCGGAAGCGATGGGCTCCTTGACCTTCAGGATCATGTCGCTGCCGGCCCACACCTCGTCGGCCGTGGCGACGATCTGCGCGCCAGCGGCGGCGTAGTCGGCGTCGGTGATGGCCGAACCGAGGCCCGCGCCGGCCTGCACGAGCACCTCGTGCCCGCGGCGTGCCAGCTCGAAGACGCCCG
>CAZTBS010000018.1:43643-43808 GCA_964612125.1 uncultured Leucobacter sp.
GATGGGCTCCTTCACCTTCAGGATCATGTCGCTGCCAGCCCACACCTCATCGGCAGTTGCGACAATCTTGGCCCCAGCTGCCGCGTACTCGGCGTCGGTGATTGCCGATCCCAGCCCGGCGCCGGCCTGCACCAGCACCTCGTGGCCGCGACGTGACAGCTCGAA
>CAZTBS010000019.1:0-40457 GCA_964612125.1 uncultured Leucobacter sp.
ACCGCGATCCGTTCGCTGCAGGCCGCCGGCCTCGAGGTGGGATCCATCACCGACGTGACTCCACAGACCCACAACGGCTGCCGCCCGCCCAAGCGTCGCCGCGTCTGATCCTGTCTGAGTGCTGCCTCGCAGTGAACGCGAGTCTTCGTGCGTACTGTGAGGCAGCCTGAGCAGTCCCAGCAATGGTTCACTGCTGACGGAATCAGACCGTGTGTCACCCACCTCCCCAAACCGCATGAGTCATATAGCGGACTCCAGCGAAAGGAACCACCACAGTGCTTATTGCACAGCGCCCCACTCTGACTGAAGAATCAATCTCCGAGTATCGCTCACGGTTCGTTATCGAGCCTCTCGAGCCTGGCTTCGGCTACACACTCGGCAACTCTCTTCGCCGCACTCTGCTCTCTTCTATCCCCGGCGCGGCTGTGACCAGCGTGCGCTTTGAGGGTGTAGCTCACGAGTTCAGCACTATTCCCGGTGTGACGGAAGATGTCACCGAGATCATCCTGAATATCAAGAGCCTGGTTGTGTCGAGCGAGCACGACGAGCCGATCACCGCCTACCTGCGGAAGACCGGAGCCGGTGAAGTCACCGCCGCTGACATTTCTGCTCCTGCCGGTGTCGAGGTTTACAATCCGGAGCTCGTGATCGCCACGCTTGGCGATCAGGCTCAGTTCGAATTGGAGCTGACGATTGAGCGCGGCCGCGGCTATGTCTCTGCTGCTCAGAACCGCAACGATGATGCAGAGGTCGGTCGCATTCCGGTTGACTCCATCTACTCACCTGTGCTCAAGGTCACCTACCGCGTCGAAGCGACGCGTGCCGGTGAGCGTACCGACTTCGATCGCCTCGTGGTTGACGTCGAGACGAAGCCTGCGATCAGCCCGCGCGACGCAATTGCTTCGGCTGGTTCCACTCTCGTCGAGCTCTTCGGGCTGGCACGCGAGCTGAATACTGCCGCAGAAGGTGTCGAGATCGGCCCGGCTCCCACCGAGGTGGTCTCCGACGGCGAGCTTTCGATCCCGATCGAGGATCTCGACCTGTCGGTTCGCAGCTACAACTGCCTGAAGCGCGAAGGTATCAACACGGTCAGTGAGCTCGTTGCGCTCTCGGAAGCACAGTTGATGAACATTCGGAATTTCGGTCAGAAGAGCGTCTTCGAGGTGCGCGACAAGCTCACCGAGATGGGTCTCTCGCTGAAGGACGCCGTGCCCGGCTTTGACGGCGCGCAGTTCTACAGCTACGAGGACGACGTCAACTAATTCTTGGTCTTCTGAGACCCTCACTTTTTATTCAACGGAGTAACACATGCCTAAGCCCAACAAGGGACCCCGCCTCGGAGGCGGCCCCGCACACGAACGCCTGATGCTCAACCAGATGGCCTCGCAGCTCTTCGAACACAAGAGCATTCAGACGACTGAGACCAAGGCCAAGCGCCTGCAGCCAGTTGCTGAGCGTCTGGTGACCTTTGCAAAGCGTGGTGACCTGCACGCGCGTCGTCGCGTGATGCGTCAGATCCTCGACAAGTCTGTTGTTCACGAGCTCTTCACTGAGATTGCTCCGCTCGTCGAGAACCGTGAGGGTGGTTACACCCGCATCATCAAGACCGGTTTCCGCAAGGGCGACAACGCCCCGATGGCAGTGATTGAGCTCGTGCTCGAGCCCGTCAACCCCAAGCCGAAGAAGGCTGCGAAGGCTGCAGAGGAAGCACCCGTGGTTGAGGCGCCTGCGGCAGAAGAGGTTGAGGCTGTCGAAGCTGAGGTCGTTGAAGCTGCTGAGGAAGCTGCTGCTGAGGAGACCGAAGCGAAGTAGTTTCGCGGCGAGTAATGCACGAGAACACCCCGTTGGGCTTTGCCTGACGGGGTGTTCTCGTTACGCATTAGTCTGGTGTGAATGAGTACCCTGCACGACGCCCTGCCGGTCGAAGACGGCTCCACCAGCTCCTCGCAGCTTGCTGCTGACATGGTGCGAGTGCGGATCGATATTGGCTACGACGGTACTGACTTTCATGGCTGGGCGTCACAGCCCGGACTTCGGACGGTGCAGGGGGAGATTGAGAGCGGCCTGGTGCGGCTGCTCCGGCTGCCTGAGTCCGAGGTGCGGCTCACTGTGGGCGGTCGCACGGATGCGGGTGTGCACGCGCGGGGACAGGTCGCGCACCTCGATGTCCCTGCGCGACTGTCAGAGCGGCTGACGGTGCGACGAGTGAACGGTGTGCTGTCGCGACAGGCCCCGGATGTGGTGGTGAACAGTGTCCGTCAGGTGCCCGCAGATTTCGATGCCAGGTTTTCGGCGCTTCGCAGGCGGTACGAGTATCGGGTGCGGCCTGGTCAGGAGCAACGTGATCCACTGACCGCGCGTTACACGGCGCAGCTTACGCAAGCTTTTGACCTGGGGGCCATGCAACGGGCGTCAGATGAATTGCTTGGCTTGAACGACTTCACTGCTTTTTGTCGGGCGCGGGAGGGCGCGACGGCGATCCGCGACCTGCTCGTATTCGAGTGGCGGGAGACCGAAGATGGTGCCTTCGCAGCGCGCATCGAGGCCGACGCGTTTTGTCATTCCATGGTGCGAGCCCTGGTGGGGGCGGTAGTCGCAGTGGGGACCTCGCGGATTGATCTGGCTGAGCTTCGCCGACTGCGTGATGCTCGGGTACGAACGAGCCGATTCACGGTAATGCCTGCCCACGGACTGAGTCTGGAGGAAATTACCTATCCTGCGGATTCGGAGCTCGCGAGTCGCGCCGCACAAACCCGTGCGCGCAGAAAGGAGCTGTGATGTCGTCGAACTGAGCGTGTGATAAGCTCTTCATTTGGTGCTTCAGCATCCGAATTGTTGAGCCCTCCACCGCCGCTGAACCCAGACAATTGGGACTCGGCCCGGAGTGGGATTCACGACACCTCCATTTCGACAGAAAGCAGCACGACAGTGACTCGCACATATTCGCCGAAGGCCGCAGAGCAAAAGCACGACTGGCTCATCATTGACGCCACCGATGTGGTGCTCGGCCGTCTGGCCTCGCAGGCAGCAGCTTTGCTCCGCGGTAAGCACAAGACCACGTTCGCTCCTCACATGGACATGGGAGATCACGTGATCATCATCAACGCAGACAAGGTCGTGCTGACCGCGAACAAGGCTGCGCAGAAGAAGGCATACCGTCACTCGGGCTACCCCGGTGGTCTCCGTTCGGTCAGCTACACCGAACTGCTGGAGAAGAACCCGGAGCGCGCTGTTGAGAAGGCAATCCGCGGCATGCTCCCGAAGAACTCGCTCGGTCGCGATCAGTTCCGCAAGCTGAAGGTCTACGCGGGAGCCGAGCACCCGCACGCTGCCCAGCAGCCGACCCCGTTCACCATCAGCCAGGTCGCGCAGTAACCGCGGCTCCCCAAAGACTGTAGAAAAGAGACTGCAAGTGACTGAAGAGACCGTGGCCTTCGAGAGCTACACCACTGAGACGCCAGCCAACGTTGCTGCTCCCGCAGCAACCCGTCCCGCACTCACCGTTCCCGGTGCTGCTGTGGGTCGCCGCAAGCAGGCCATCGCGCGCGTGCGGTTGGTTCCCGGCACCGGCACCATCACGGTGAATGGCCGTGAGTTTGCCGAGTACTTCCCGAACAAGCTGCATCAGCAGCTGATCACCGACCCCTTCACGGTGCTCGAGCTGAACGGCGCGTATGACGTCATCGCTCGCATCGGCGGCGGTGGACCCTCGGGTCAGGCCGGGGCGCTGCGCCTCGCGATTGCGCGCGCACTCAACGAGATTGATGCCGAGCACAACCGTCCGACGCTCAAGAAGGCTGGCTTCCTGAGCCGCGACGCACGCGTGATCGAGCGCAAGAAGGCTGGCCTGAAGAAGGCTCGCAAGGCGCCGCAGTACTCGAAGCGTTAATCAACGCTCGAACTATGGTTCGCCTATTTGGCACGGACGGGGTCCGGGGCCTGGCTGGGGTCGATGTGACCGCCGAGCTGGCCCTGGGCCTCGCTCAGTCTGCGGCCTTTGTGCTGGGTCGCCAGGCGCGCACGGAAAGCCGTCGCGCGACTGCTGTCATCGCGCGCGATCCGCGAATCTCAGGGGAGTTCATCTCCGCTGCAGTCGCAGCGGGTCTCGCATCTGCCGGCGTCGACGTGCTCGATGCCGGGGTCATTCCCACTCCGGCAGCCGCCTATCTGGTAGCGGATTCTGGCGCTGATTTCGGTGTGATGGTTTCGGCCTCGCACAACCCAGCTCCAGACAATGGCATTAAATTCTTCGCTGCAGGAGGCAGAAAACTCGCTGACGAGGTCGAGGATGAGATCGAGGCGGCGATGTCGCGTTCGCACGGTGGCTTCACCGGTCGCGAAGTCGGACGTATTCGCAGGTTCTCGGACGCCGAAGACCGTTACCTGGTGCACCTGCTCGGTACGCTCGAGGGCCTGAGCTTGGCGGGGGTACACGTGGTGCTTGATTGCGCGCACGGGGCTGCTGCCGGAATTTCGCCGGATGTGTTTTCGGCCGCCGGGGCAACCGTCACGGTCATCGGAAACGCGCCTGACGGTTTCAACATCAATGACGGAATCGGCTCTACGCATCTCGAACCGCTCATCGAGCGTGTACGCGAAAGCGGGGCTGATCTCGGTATTGCCCATGATGGTGACGCTGATCGCTGCCTTGCTGTAGATGCGTCGGGGCAAGTGATCGACGGCGACCGGATCATGGCGATCCTCGCACTCTCGATGTCAAGTCGCGGCAAGCTCGCCAACAACACGCTGGTTGCCACGGTGATGAGTAATCTCGGCCTCAAGCTGGCGATGGCGAATAACGGAATTGACGTCATCGAGACCGCGGTGGGCGACCGGTACGTGCTCGAAGCATTGAACGCACACGGTTACTCGCTGGGCGGTGAACAGTCCGGGCACGTGATCATGAGTGAACATGCCACCACCGGCGACGGAATCTTGACCGGGCTGCAGCTTGCTGCCGAGGTTGTGCGCACGGGGAAGACTCTGGCAGAGCTTGCCTCGTGCATGACCGTGTACCCGCAGGTACTGGTGAATGTGCGTGGAGTGGATCGCACCAAAGTTGCCGCAGACGAGGTGCTCGAGCACGCCGTCACCCAAGCTGAGATCGCATTGCATGGCCGAGGGCGTGTGCTTCTGAGGCCTTCGGGTACCGAACCGGTGGTGCGAGTGATGGTGGAAGCAGAGACCGAAACGCAGGCCCAGCAGCTCGCGGACGACCTCGCGGCTATCGTCAAGGATCGCCTCGCGATCTGACCACGTGATCCGCGACTGGCCGGCGTGCGCTCCGCACACTGACCAGACACGACGCTATGACATACCACCCACGTGGGGACTCTGATCCGCACTGAAGGAGTAACCATGCAACGCTCTCGTTTCTTGAGTTCTGCCCGTTCACTCAGCCTCATCGCGCTGACCGCGACGACAGGTGCACTCGCTGGCTGCGCGGAAGCACCGAGCGACGAATACACCGCAAACGAGATACCGCTGGAGACCGGCGCCACGGATTCGGACGACTGCTTGGGTGTCCGCGTGGTGGTCGAATACGGGGCTTTGGGGGGTGCGCCAGCAGAGGCATGTGCCGAGAGCACCGTCGAAATTACCGCGGCAGAAGCGTTCACGCTCGCAGGATTTGAACTGACTGAGGGTTTGGCGTTCCCCGGAGCGTTTTGTCGCGTCAATGGTGTGCCCGATGCGGATACCGAGCTGACGTTTAACGGCGAGCGATACACGGAGGACTGTGCGGCGCTCGGGCCGGCGTGGGCCTACTGGGGCTTGTTCGTCGACCTGGGCGACGGCTGGGCCTATGCCGAAGAAGGCGCGGCCACACAGCCAGTCGCGCCGGGCCAAAGCGTTGCGTTCGCCTGGCAATTCGGCGATACGACAGTGCCACAATTCCCTACGGTGTAGCCCATGGCGGCACGGCTGGCGCGCGGTTCACTGCCACCGGCAGCGGTGTGGATCGCGGCTGTCATCGCCGCAGTGATCGGCGCGCTGGCTCCCACCCCGTGGGTGCAACTGGGCCTGATGCTCACCGCCGTGGCGATATGCGCTTGGTGGGGGCGGATCGGCGCCGCTGCTCTGCGTCTGGGTTTTGGAGCCGCAGCGGTGTTCGTGGTGTTGCGTGTGCTGTACCGCGCACTCTTCGCACCGGTGTTGCCGCCACCTGCGACTGATCATGTGCTCTGGGCGCTCCCAACAATCCCGCTGGGAGGTCCATTCGCTGGTATTGCGCTGTTTGGTGCAGTGACGCTCGAGCAACTTGCGGCAACGCTCAGCGATGCCAGCAGGTTTGCGGTGGTGTTCGTCGTATTCGGCGCCGCGAATGCGCTCGCCGACGCGCGCACTCTGCTCGCGCGCGCGCCGATCCCAGTGCTGCCCCTGGCCACCGTGCTGTCACTCGCGCTGGGCAGCGTGCCTGCCCTTCTCACCGCGGCGCAACGAGTGGCTGCAGCCGCGAAGCTGCGAGGCGAACGACGCAGCCCATACCTGATTGTTCCGATCTTTGAACAAGCCGTAGAGCGTGCCACCGTGTTGGGTGCGTCGATGGAGCTTCGTGGATACAGGCGTACGAAGCTGCAGCGGTACGAGCCTCCGGCAGTCTCCGAGTCGACTTCGCGCGTGATGCCTGTGCCGAGTGCGGCGAACCCGCCGCTTGTTCAAGAAATCCTTGTTGCGCACGCGCTGACGGTCTTGGTCGATACCGCCGGAGGGGGTTCGAGACAGATCGTGCGGGGAATTGACCTTGTGTTGCGTGCCGGTGAGGTCACGGTGGTGCAGGGCCCGACAGGCAGCGGAAAATCAACGCTGCTTGCGGCGCTTGCGGGACTCGTGCCACAGTACACCGGTGGCGCCATCACTGGCAGCGTCACTCTCCGCGGCATGGCTCCGAGTTCGCCTGCGATCCACCTGTGTGGCCCTGGGATTGCGACGCGACCCGCCGTGTCTGCGGGACAGGTGGCACTGGTGCCGCAGCGTGTGGAACACTCCTTCGTCGCTGAACAGGTGCGCGATGAACTTGCGTTTGCGCTGCAGCGACACGACATCAGTGCCGCCGCACGTGACGAGTTGCTGGCAGCTGCACTGCATCGCTTTCGTCTGGTGCATCTGGCAGATCGGGAACTCTCCACACTGTCGGCCGGAGAAGCCACCCGGGTGGCCATTGCAGCTGCGAGTCTGACGCGTCCACGGGTGCTTTTGCTCGATGAACCGGTAGCTGATCTTGATCCGGATTCGGTGCGTGCTGTTGCTGAACTCCTGCTGCAGCACCTGCGAGATGGTGGAACAGTGCTCGTTGCTGAGCATCGGCCAGAGATGTTGGGTGAGCTGCTTGATCAGGTGCCAGCCCACCAGTATCAGCTCGTTGACGGAACCTTGCACGAGCTTGATCTGCTGCAGCAACAGGAGATGGCATCCAGTGCTCTCGGTGCCCCTGCGCGCGATCATACAGGCGCGTTGCCGCAGGTTCGACCGGCGCTCACGCCGGGCAGGAACAGTGTGCTTAGTGTTGAGAATCTGTCTGTGGAACGTGGTGGACGCGCTTTGCTCACGGTGCCCCAACTGACGCTGCAGACCGGTGAGATTGTCGTGCTGTCGGGGCCGAACGGCAGCGGCAAAACGAGTTTGTGTGAAGAGCTGGAGCGGAGCAGCACAGAAACGGTGCTCGTGCCACACCGGGTTGATGATCTGCTGATCCGTGATTCGATTGACGCGGAGTGCCGCTTTGCGGATCGTCGTGCTCAGGTCCCTCGGGGCACCACCGCGGCCAACTTTGCCGCCCTGATCGCACCGCCTGCGGTGCCGCCGCCGCCAACTACGCACCCTCGCGATGCCTCCGCAGGAACTCGGCTTGCGCTGGGAATTGCGCTGCAACTGTCGCGATCGCCACGCGTGTTACTGCTTGACGAACCGACGCGGGGATTGGACGCGACAGCCCGAGCGCGCCTCGCAGATACCTGCGCGCGCCTCGCTGCTGGGGGCACAGCGCTGCTGATTGCCACACACGACGCGCAGTTTGCGCAGGGGCTAACGCAGTCGGTGCCGTATTCGCGACACCTACGCATCGTCGATGGAACGATCGTATGACCGCGCAGCCTCCGCCACCCGGGCATGCGACACCCACCGCGGTTCCCCGTCGCACGCCACTCACCACGCGGCTGAGTTCGGCGTTCGTCACGCGGCTGGGTTCGGGACTCCTGCTTGGTCTCGCCAGCTTGGCTGCGCTTGCCGTGTTCTGCTGGCCGTTTCTTGCCACTGCGTTTCTGGTTGATCCGCTCACCGCATCTGCGCAAGCCGGTGTGCTGTTTTTAGCAGTCGCGGTCATCGTCGTATTGGCTGGAGCGGTCGTGCTCGCGCTGTTTGACGGCGCGTCAGGTGCCATGCTGATCGCTATGCTCGGCACGCTGACCGCCGTCGGGATGGTCATGCGCTTTCTTGGGACCGGATTCGGTGGCATCGAAACCGTGCTGATCCTGTTGATTCTCGGCGGCCGCGCCTGTGGGCCACGCTTCGGGTTTCTGCTGGGGGCCTGCGTGATGCTTGGCTCAGCGCTGCTGTGGGGCGGCGTCGGGCCCTGGCTGCCGTTTCAGGTCTTCGCAACGGGGTGGATCGGGGCAGGAGCTGGATTGTTGCCAGCGCTGCCGGCACGGGCTCGTGGCAGGCTCCGCTCGTGGGGAGAGCTCATACTGCTTGCTGGCTATGGTGTGTGTGCCGCATACGTGTTTGGTCTGCTGATGAATGTGTGGTTTTGGCCGTTCGCTGTAGGAACGGGCACCGGTATCTCGTTCGATGCGGCTGCGAGCGTGCCGGAAAACCTGCAGCGATTCTTCGCTTACTCGCTGGTCACTTCAACGCTGACCTGGGATTCGGTGCGCGCAATCACCACAGTCGTAGGAATTCTCCTCATTGGTCGCCCCGTGATCGCCGCGCTGCGCCGCTCACCGCTCGCGCGACGCAAGTGAGCCGTTCCGCAGACGGAAGAATACAGTCTGCAGAACACGTGAGCACGCGATCGCAGCACCCGGTGTGGATCACCCGGCGCGCTACACCGAGAAGTACTTGGCCTCGGGGTGGTGAAACACGAAGGCGTCCGTCGATTGCTCGGGGTGCAACTGCAGCTCCTCGGAGAGTTCGACGCCAATGCGCTCGGGGCGCAGCAGTTCGACGACTTTACGCCGATCAGCCATGTCTGGGCAGGCTGGATACCCGAGCGAGAAGCGTGCACCGCGATACTTCAGCTTGAAGAACCCCTCAAGATCTGCGGGTTCTTCGTTGGCAAAGCCGAGTTCACCGCGGACGCGCTGGTGCCAGTACTCGGCAAGTGATTCCGTGAGTTGCACAGCAAGCCCGTGCAACTCCATGTACTCCCGATACTTGTCACCCGCAAAGAGTCTCGCAGTGTGCTCATCGACGCGCGCGCCGACGGTCACGAGCTGCACGGCGAACACATCTGGTCGGCCTTCTGTCTCGGTAGCCTCGCGTGAGCGGAGGAAGTCGGCGAGACACAGGTGCCGGTCGCGGCGCTGCCGCGGGAAGGTGAAGCGCAGACGTTCGGTGCCCGGTGCCCCACCCGAGCCGCCATCGGGGGAGAGGACCCCATTTGCGGCCGCCCATCTCACCATCGCGGGAGAAGTGAGGCTTGCGTCGGCAGCAGATGCCACCTCACCGTGGTGCAGCACCACTACGTCGTTCCCCTCGCTGAAGGCGGGGAAGTACCCGTACACGACTGAGGCGTCCAGCATGCCTTCGGTGTGCAAACGACCCAGCCACTCGCGAAGCCGCGGCCGGCCCTCGCGTTCGACGAGCTCTTCGTAGCTGAGCCCGTCCGTCCCGCGGCCGCTCTTCAGTCCCCACTGACCCATAAACACGGCGCGTTCGTCGAGCAGCGCCGCGTAGTCAGCGAGGGGGATACCTTTGACAATGCGGGTGCCCCAGAATGGGGGAGCTGGCACTGGGTTGTCTGTCGCCACGTCGCTGCGGGCTGGCAGATCTGCGGGTTCGGTCAGGGTGAGCTGCGTGCCTGCGCGGTGGATCCGCTTCTTCAGTGGCGGCAGCCCGACCTCCGCAGGATCAGCACCGCGTGCAATGCGCACCAGTGGTTCCATCAGGGCGAGTCCTTCGAACGCGTCCTTTGCGTAGCGCACTTCACCATCGAAGAGGTCTGCCAGATCATCCTCGACGAAGGCGCGCGTCAGCGCCGCACCGCCCAGGATCACTGGCCACCGGGTCGCAAGCCCACGCGAGTTCAGCTCTTCGAGGTTCTCTTTCATGACCACGGTCGACTTCACGAGCAGACCACTCATGCCAATCACATCGGCGTCGTGCTCCTCCGCGGCCCGAATAATCTCGTTGATCGGTTGTTTAATGCCGATATTGACCACGGTGTATCCGTTGTTGGTGAGGATAATATCGACGAGGTTCTTGCCGATGTCGTGCACGTCACCGCGCACGGTGGCAATGACCATGGTGCCTTTGGACTGCGCCTTGGCGTCACCCTCGACACGTTCCATGTGCGGTTCAAGCAGCGCGACTGACTTTTTCATGGTCTCCGCAGACTGCAACACGAACGGCAACTGCATCTCGCCTGCGCCGAAGCGCTCTCCCACGACCTTCATGCCAGCCAGCAGGGTGTCGTTGATGATGCCGAGCGCAGTATGCCCTTCGGCGAGCGCCTGCTCGAGATCAGCCTCCAAACCCTTCTGATCACCGTCAATGATCCGACGCTCGAGACGCTCAGTCACGGGCAGAGCTGCAAGCTCGGCCGCGCGCTGATCGCGCATGGAGGCAAGATCCACATCGGAGAACAGCTCGAGCATCTTCGCGAGCGGATCGTACGTGAGATTGCCAGCCTCGTCATAGCGGCGGCGGTCCCACACCAGGTCGAGCGCCACCTCTCGTTGCGCATCGTCGATCTGCGCGAGGGGCACGATCTTCGCTGCGTGCACGATAGCGGAGTCCAGTCCCGCCTGCACCGCTTCGTGCAAGAACACGGAGTTCAGAACGACCCGGGCTGCCGGATTCAGGCCAAACGACACGTTTGAGACACCGAGTGTGGTGTGCAATCCCGGGTATTTTTGCGTCAGTTCGCGGATCGCCTCGATCGTCTCGATGGCGTCCCTGCGGGTTTCTTCTTGCCCGGTTGCGATGGGGAAAGTCAGTGCATCGACAATGATGTCGCCGACTCGCATGCCCCAGTCGTCGACCAGCGTGTCAATCAGGCGTGACGCGATGCGCACCTTATCTGCGCGCGTACGTGCCTGTCCCTCCTCGTCAATGGTGAGAGCGATCACCGCGGCCCCGTGTTCCTTTACGAGCGGCATGATTCGCGCAAAGCGACTCGTGGGACCATCGCCGTCTTCGAAGTTCACCGAATTCACCACCGGCCGCCCGCCGATCAGCTCGAGCCCGGCCTGCAGCACTGCCGGTTCGGTGGAGTCCATCACAATCGGCAACGTCGACGCGCTGGCCAGGCGCGACACGACTGCGCGCGCATCGGCGACGCCGTCACGTCCCACATAGTCGACGCAGACGTCGAGTAGGTGTGCCCCGTCTCGGATCTGCCCCTTCGCGATCTCGACACACTCATCCCAGTCTTCTGCGAGCATCGCTTCGCGGAATGCCTTTGAACCGTTTGCGTTGGTGCGTTCGCCAATTGCCAAGAACGCGGCATCTTGCGTGAGCGACACCGGCTGATACAGGCTCGCGACCTCGTCTTCGCGGTGCACCTCACGTGGTGTCGGGCGCTCGCCGCCGAGGCGATCCACCACTGCCCGCATGTGGGCCGGGGTGGTGCCACAGCAGCCGCCAACGAGGCCCAGCCCGAACTCGCGCACGAACTGTTCTTCGGCAACCGCGAGTTCTTCCGGGGTCAGCGGATATACCGCGCCATGCGGGCCCAGCTGAGGCAAACCGGCGTTCGGCATCGCCATCACCGGAATACTCGCGTGCTTCGATAGGTACCGCAGGTGCTCGCTCATTTCTGCGGGCCCCGTCGCGCAGTTCAGTCCGATCGCGTCGATGCCCAGCGCCTCCAGGGTGGCGAGCGCTGCGCCGATCTCGCTGCCCATCAGCATGGTGCCGGTCGTCTCAACAGTCACTTCAACCAGAATCGGCAACCGTACGCCGGTGCGCTCGCTCGCCAGTTTGCAGCCGTTCACGGCAGCCTTCGTTTGCAGCAAGTCTTGACTGGTCTCAATCAGCAGAGCATCGGCGCCGCCCGCGATGAGCCCCTCAGCTTGCAGTGCGAACGTTTCCTTCAGATGCCCGTAGGTGGTGTGGCCGAGGCTTGGCAGTTTCGTGCCCGGGCCCATGGAGCCGAGTACCCAGCGCATGCGCCCGTCGGCGGCCTCGGCGTGATCCACCGCTTCGCGAGCGATCCGCGCACCGGCTTCGGCGAGTTCTGTGATGCGGTCGTCGATGTCATAGTCGCTGAGGTTCGACCAGTTCGCCCCGAAGGTGTTCGTTTCGACGGCATCGATGCCGGTCGCGAGATAGTCATCGTGAACGCGACGGATCATGTCGGGGCGCGACACATTCAGAATCTCATTGCAGCCCTCGAGGCCCTGGTAGTCATCGAGCGTGGGCGCCGCGTCCTGCAGCTGCGTTCCCATGGCGCCGTCGGCGATGACTACCCGGCTGTGAATAGCTTCGATGAGTGCGGTGGATCGTGCTGGCGTCTGTGGCAGGGGCGAATTCGTCACCCTGCCCAGTCTAGGCGGGGGAAACGGAGTGGGGTCGGGAGCTTGTGCAGTGAGCTGTCATATTCGTTGGGGCAGCGTGCTATAGCTTGCGCAGCAGCACTTTCTGCACGCGGTGATCGGTGCCCTTTCGCAGCACTAACGAGGCCCGTGCCCGAGTGGGGCGGATGTTCTGCACCAGGTTCGGTTCGTTGATGTGCGTCCAAAATTCCAGCGCAACAGCGCGCGCTTCATTTTCTTCCAGGCCGGCATACTGACGGAAACGTGAGGATGGGTCACGGAATGCTTCTTCCTTCAAGCGCAGAAAACGCGACACAAACCACTCCTCAATGTCGGAGGTGCGCGCATCCACGTAGATAGAGAAGTCGAACAGATCGGCCACCGCCAGCGGACGTTCCATAGAAGCTGGCTGTAACACGTTCAGCCCTTCGACAATCAAGATGTCCGGCGCTGTGACCGTGGTGAATTCTCCCGGCACGATGTCGTAGATCAGATGGCTGTAGTGCGGCGCGCGGACCTCGGGGAACCCTGCCTTTACCTGCGATACGAACCGCAGCAGCGCTCGGCGATCGTACGATTCGGGAAACCCCTTCCGGTGGATGATCCCGCGCCGTTCAAGTTCGGCGTTTGGGTACAAGAATCCGTCAGTGGTGACGAGCTGCACGTTGGGGGTTTCTGGCCACCGTGCCAGAAGGTCCCGCAAAATACGGGCAACAGTTGACTTACCAACGGCAACCGAGCCCGCGATGCCAAGCACGAACGGTGTGGGGCGATCACTGTCCCGCTGCAGAAAGCCGCGGGTGCGGCGATGCCCTTCGCGTGCGGCAATCGCGTATTGATTGAGCAGACGGCTGAGCGGCCGATACACCTCATTCACCTCAGCGAGATCGAGAGGTTCGCCGAGCCCGCGAAACGCAGCGATTTCGGCTTCGGTGAGCGGCAGGGGAGTCTCGCCAGCGAGACGGGCCCATTCGTCACGACGGATCTCGATAAACGGGGAAACCGCGTCAAGTCGCGTCAGTGCGTGAGTGTCGTTGTTGTACTCAGTCATCGTGCTTCATCGTGCCACTAAACTGAGGCGCATGTGTGGAATCGTGGGGTACGTCGGACCGAATGACACTCTTGAGGTGTTGCTCAACGGTCTGAAACGACTGGAATATCGGGGTTACGACTCGGCGGGCATCGCGGTGCTTGATGCCGACCACGAGCTGCTCGTGCGCAAGCGCTCGGGCAAGCTCGGGCGGCTCGTGGAACTCCTCGAGAAACGACCGGTCACTGCTGCCGGTACTGGCATTGGGCACACCCGCTGGGCTACTCACGGTGGCCCGAGCGACGTCAACGCGCACCCGCACCTCGGAGATGGCGGCAAGTTGGCGCTGATCCACAACGGCATCATTGAGAACTTTGCTGAATTACGTGCCGAGCTTGATGCCGATGGTATCGAGCTGTTGAGCGAAACGGACACTGAAGTGGTTGCCGCCCTGTTCGGACGTGAGGTCGCCAGAACGGGTGATTTGGAGACTGCGTTCCGGCAGGTCGTAGCGCGACTGCACGGCACGTTTACGCTGCTCGCCATGCACCGTGACGCTCCTGACACCGTCGTCGCGGCACGGCACAATTCGCCGCTGGTAGTGGGGTTGGGTGACGGCGAGAACTTCCTCGGCTCTGACGTGGCGGCATTTGTCAGCTACACCCAGCGCGCCGTTGCCGTTGATGAAGACAACATCGCCATCATCACTCCCCAAGAAGTGCGGATCACCGATTTCGCCGGAGAGCCCGTGGAGTTCACCGAGTATGAGGTGGCCTGGGATGCAGCGGCCGCCGACAAGGGCGGCTGGGCCTCGTTCATGGCGAAAGAGATCACCGAGCAGCCTGAGGCGGTCGCAAATACTGTCCGCGGTCGCGTACGAGACGGTCATGTGGAAATTCCCGAGCTCACTGAACTGGGTGCGCAGACCCTGCAACAGATTGACCGCATCGTCATCATCGCCTGCGGAACCGCCTCGTACGCCGGGCAAATCGGCGCCTATGCCATTGAGCAGTGGGCCAGAATCCCCGTTGAGGTGCAGCTCAGTCATGAGTTCCGGTACCGGGACCCTGTGCTCAGCGACCGCACGCTCGTGATCTCAGTCAGCCAGTCTGGCGAAACTATGGACACTCTGATGGCGGTGAAATACGCCAAGGAACGCGGCACGGTGACCGTTTCTGTGTGCAACACGCAAAGCGCCACGATCCCGCGGGAGAGCGATGCGGTCGTCTACACCCACGCAGGCCCGGAGGTCGCGGTGGCGTCAACGAAAGCATTCACAGCTCAGATCACGGCTCTGTATCTCATCGGTCTCCACATCGCGCACGTGCGTGGCACGATCGCCCAAGAAGAACAGCAGTCAGCGCTGACCCAGTTGGAGCGGTTGCCGGAGCTTATCCGCGAAGCGGTGGACTCTCACGAGCAAATCGCGCAGCTGGCGCACTGGATGGCTGATTCACGTTCGGTGCTGTTCCTGGGGCGCCACGTGGGCTATCCCACGGCGCTCGAGGGTGCGCTGAAGCTGAAGGAAATTGCCTACATTCACGCCGAAGGCTTTGCGGCAGGCGAGCTGAAGCACGGGCCGATCGCCCTGATCGATCACGGGCAACCAGTCTTCGTGCTCGTACCCAGCCCGCGTGAGTCGGCCGTGATGCACTCCAAGGTGGTGTCAAACATCCAGGAGATCCGCGCTCGTGGGGCTCGGGTCATCGCGATTGTGGAGAAGGGCGATACCTCGGTGCTGCCCTACGCTGACGATGTGATTCGTTTGCCATTGACCACCGCGTTGTTTGAGCCGCTGCTGCAGGTGATCCCGCTGCAGTGGTTCGCGCTTGAGCTCTCAACCGCGAAGGGTCTGGATGTGGATCAGCCGCGTAACCTCGCGAAGTCGGTGACGGTCGAGTAGCGAGCGAATGATCCGGGGCATCGGCGTCGACAGCGTCGACATCGCGCGCTTCGAGCGGCAGCTCGAACGCACCCCCACGCTGCGCACTCGCCTGTTTGTCGGCGACGAACTCCAGCTCCCGCTGCGCTCGCTTGCCGCCCGCTTCGCAGCGAAAGAGGCGCTGATCAAGGCGCTCGGTGGATCCGGTACGCTCTCGTGGCATGACCTCGAGGTGCGGTGCGATGCACTTGGTGCGCCGAGCTTCATGGTCGGTGCTGGGCTGCGTCAGGCACTGGCTGCCCGTGGGGCGTCACGTGTGCACGTGTCGATGACCCATGATGGTGGCATCGCGACCGCGTTTGTGGTGGTTGAGGCAGGGAAACCTGCTGAGAATGACGCGCAGGCGAACGGCGCTGCGCCGCCGCGGTCAGACACTGCGGGTAGCCTCGAAGCGTCACAGAGTGGACAGGCGGCCGCGGGAGAGGACACGGAGTGAGAACTGGTTCAATGCGCACCGCAGAGATCTCGCTCCCTGCAATCAGGCACAATGTTGCCCATATTCGGAGCCTCACCGGGTGCCAGGTCATCGCGGTGATTAAGGCCAACGGCTACGGACACGGCTCTGAGATCGTGGCGCGGGCCGCTATTGAGGGAGGCGCCGCGCTGCTCGGCGTCACCGACCTTGAAGAAGCATTGTCTTTGCGCGAGCAAGGGATTGACGCTCCGATCCTGTGCTGGTTGCACGGGGTGCGCGCTGATTTTGATGCCGCAATCTCAGGGCGTATTGAGATCGGGGTCAGTCACCTGTCGCAGCTGGAGGCGCTTGCTGCCGCTGCGGAACGTGCGGGCCGAGTGGCCACCCTGCAGTTCAAAGTCGATACCGGTCTGACTCGCAACGGTGCGTCCGCTGAGGAGTGGGACGAGCTGTTCGCTCGTGCGGCCGAGCTTGAACAGGCAGGCGTGATCCGCGTACGCGGCATCTTTAGCCATCTCGCCAATGCGGGCTCGGAGGAAGACCACGCGCAGTCTCAGCGTTTTGATCGGGCGGTCGCCGCGTTACGTGCGGCTGGCTGTGACCCAGAACTCGTGCACCTGGCGGCATCCGCAGCAACGTTTTCTTCTCCGCATCTGCGCTACAACACGGTTCGAGTGGGGGTGACGGTCTTCGGGCTGAGCCCATTCGCTGATCGCACTTCCGCCGACCTCGGCCTGATTCCGGCAATGACGCTGAAATCTGAAATTGTTGGCCTGCGCCAGGTAACCGCTGGAACTGGAGTGTCCTACGGCTATAACCACGTTGTGCAAGCAGACACGACTCTGGCTCTGGTGCCCGTTGGGTATGCCGACGGTATGCCGCGCGCACTCAACGGTGCCGGCGCGACGGTGGCAATTGCGGGCCATCACTGCCCGATTGTGGGGCGCATCGGTATGGATCAGTGCATTGTGGATCTGGGCAGCTTGGCGAGGAAGGTGAGTGTGGGTGAACCCGTCATCTTCTTCGGAGACCCGGCCACAGGCGTGCCGCCGGTCGAGATCTGGGCTGAACTCATGCGCACGATCAACTACGAGATCATTGTCGGAATCGGTTCACGGGTGGTGCGTGTGGCAGTAGACGAGGTGCCAGGGCATAGCGATGAAGACACGCTGGTGCCGAGTGTCACGCACACCGGGGCGGCTGGTCCCGTCGGGCATCGCTTTGAGGTTGCGGATCCCACCGCAATGCATGAGCTGGGTGTGCGGTTGGGCAGTCAGCTGCTTGCCGGTGATCTCGTCATATTGAGTGGTCCACTTGGCGCCGGTAAAACCACGTTGACACGTGGCATCGGAGAAGGGCTGGGTGTGCGCGGCCCGGTGACCAGTCCTACCTTCGTGCTTGCTCGCACCCACCCGTCGTTGGTGGGGGGTGCGCCACTCATCCATGTCGATGCCTATCGGCTCGCTGATGCGGGTGAGCTCGACGATCTCGATCTCGATTTTGACGCATCGGTGGTGGTCGCGGAGTGGGGAGCCGGGCTTCTCGAAGAGCGAGGCTCATGGCTCGAAATCACCATTGAGCGTCCGACCGGCGGTGGGGCAGAAACCGACGATGACTCTGTTGCGGAGCCCCGGGTCGTGACAATCACCGGGTATGGCGAACGCTGGAGCGAGGGAGTGCGCTGATGTGCGGATATGTTCCTGGCGTGAACGGTCCAGATCCACTCGTCACTGCACTGCCCGCAGAGCTCAGCGCGCAGACTGCCAGTGAGCGGATCATTGATGCACCAGAGCTGGGCAATGATGTGTTGCTCGCGATTGACACTTCTCTCGGCACATCGGTAGCGGTGAGTCACGCGGGTCGCATTGCCGAGGTGGTGAGTGACGACCCGCGCGGGCACTCAGAGGTGATCGGGACGCTGATCGCCCGTGCGTTTGAACTTGCGGGGGCACGCAGCAGCGATGTCAGCGGTGTCGTCGCAGGAATGGGCCCGGGGCCATTCACCGGTTTGCGCGTCGGAATCGCGGCAGCACACGCGTTCGCTGTCGGCCGCGGAGTGCCGGTGTTGCCGCTGCTGGGTCACGAAGCTGTCGCGCTCGCCGTGTTGCAGCTCGGCGCGAGCGCTCCGGTGCGCGTGGTGCAGGACGCGCGTCGACGTGAACTGTTTGTCACCGAGTTCACGGTGCTGGACTGGGTCGGCGTACCGGTGCGATCGCGCGAACCATATCTGGTAACGCGTGCGGATTACCAGGCCGAGACAGGCGAGGTGTGGCCCGAGCGGATTCCCGCGGCGAGGCTCGTGCAACTTGCGGGCCGCCGATTGCGCGGTGGCCGTGAGTTCGAGGCGAATCGCGCGGTGTACTTGCGGGCACCAGATGTGAAGCCGTCGGCCTCTCCGAAGCGGGTATCCGTGTGATCGCGGCATTCGTTTTGCCGTGTCATTTGCGGGCCGCTACCGCAGACGACCTCGACGCCATGTGGGATCTTGAAGCACGCACCTTCGGTGACGACGCATGGAGTAAACCGTTGATGCGCGAAGAACTCACGGGGGACCACCGGGAATATCTCGTGCTGGTGGACGCTGCTGACCGATTATGCGGATACGGTGGGCTCTTTGCCATCGGTACTGAGGGCGACATTCAAACTATCGCCGTTGCAGAAGAATTGCGCGGTCACGGATACGGTCGCAAGCTGATGGAAGCGTTGCTCGGGGCAGCGCACCGCCGAGGGGTAGATGCCGTGTTCTTGGAAGTGCGGGCAGACAATCCCGTCGCGCAACGGCTGTATGAGTCCTTAGGGTTTATCGAGATTGCGGTGCGCCCCCGGTACTACCAACCCGACGACGTAGACGCGATCGTGATGCGGGCAGAAGTGAGGAACGCAGAATGACCCGAGAGCCCTTGGTGCTGGGCATCGAAACCAGCTGCGATGAGACTGGCATCGGCATTGTGCGGGGTCGCACCTTGCTCACTAATACCGTGGCATCATCAATGGACGAACACGCCAGGTTCGGGGGAGTGGTGCCCGAGGTAGCAGCACGAGCTCACCTCGAAGCGCTCGGCCCGACCATCGAGCGCGCGGTGCAGGAGGCGGGGATCCACCTCAGTGATCTTGATGCGATTGCGGTGACCAGCGGGCCCGGGCTTGCCGGTGCGCTGATGGTGGGTGTCGCGGCGGCGAAGGCACTTGCGCTGTCACTCGACGTGCCGCTGTATGCGGTGAACCATCTGGTGGGCCACGTGGGAGCCGATCTCTTGCAGGGCCACGGGCTGCGTGCGGTGGCAGGTGAGATCGGAGAGCTGGAACTCCCTACGGTGGCACTTTTGGTGTCGGGTGGACACACTTCACTGCTGCTGGTGCGTGATCTGACGGGCGATGTCGAACTGCTCGGGGAAACCATCGACGATGCAGCGGGTGAAGCCTTCGACAAGGTGGCGCGTGTGCTGGGTTTGCCCTACCCGGGGGGTCCGCACATTGACCGCGTCGCGGCCGAGGGAGACTCGGAGGCGATCCGATTTCCCAGAGGATTGACGGCACATAAAGACCTCGAGCGGCATCGTTATGATTTTTCCTTCTCAGGGCTCAAGACCTCGGTCGCGCGATGGGTTGAGAAGCGTCAAGATGCGGGTGAGCATGTACCGGTCGCCGATGTCGCGGCCAGTTTCCGTGAGGCGGTCGCAGATGTGCTGACACAGAAAGCTCTTGCTGCCTGTGCCGATCTCGGGGTGCCGCGTCTGTTGCTTGGCGGTGGCGTCGCAGCGAACGCGCGGGTGCGGGAGATGGCGGCGGAGCGTGCAGCGGCGGCTGGTATCGCGTTGCGCGTGCCGCCGTTGTCGCTGTGTACCGACAACGGAGCCATGATCGCCTCCCTCGGAGCGCAACTGGTGATGGCCGGGCACACGCCGTCGAGTCTCGATTTCGGTGCAGATTCCACTCTGCCGGTCACACAGGTTCAGGCATAACGGTCAACGAACTGTGGGCGGTCAACCTGTGGGCCATCATGCCGCTGGGTGTATTCGGTTCGCTGCTGCACTTCGCCTACGACTGGTCGAAACATCGCCGCCACGTTGCGCTGTTTGCCGCGGTAAACGAGAGCTACTGGGAGCAGATCAAGATCGCGTTCTGGCCGATCCTGCTATTTCTCGCGGTGCAGTTCGCAGCGGGCGGTTGGCGGATCCCCGGCTTTGTGCCCGCAGCTACCATTGCGCTGTACAGTGTTCCGGTGGCCATGGTCGCAACGGTGTTCACCTATAAGCGGCTGACTCGCCGCAATGTGCTGTGGATCGACATTCTTGCCTTCTTCCTCACGATCGCAGTCTCACTCGTCACCTTCGCGCTGATCGCGTCTGAGCTTCTGGCAAGCGTCTGGGCCGTCGTGCTGAGCGGATGCTTCTTGCTCCCGCTGCTGCTCGCCTTCGTGAACTACACGTTCTCTCCGCCGCAGGAGCCAGACCTGTTCGTGGATCCGCTGAATGCGCGGTACGGGCTCGACGCTCATCCTGATAACTAGCGTCTGGCGGAGTAGCACGCAGCAGTGTGCTCCTGTGTGGGCCACCGCGAGAAGCCGGGAGACATCCTCAGAAACGACTGATGTCTCGCGACATATGAGACACATGTCGCGAGACATCACAATGGTGCCCCCGGAGGTGTCTGGTTTCACGACATATGTCACACCTGATATGTCTCTCATGTCTCGCGACATCGGTCACAGTTCTACACATGTCAAAACATCGTGTCGTGGTCCTGAAAATCATCACGAAACAACTCACCGTCACTCAAGCCGCACACACCTACGGGATTTCTCGCAGACACCTCCACCGGCTCCTCGCACGCTACCGCGACGGTGGTCTTGACGTAGTCGAATCACAATCCAGACGACCACACTCACACCCACACAGCACACCACCACACGTGCAAGAACGCATCGTGCAATTCCGCAACGAGCTCACCGCCCAAGGCATGGACGCCGGCCCCGCAACGAATACAACACGCTCCGCCCTCACCGGGCCCTCGGCCAAGCCACCCCAGCACAGGCCTACCAGGCCACCCCCAAAGCGCTCTCCGCACCCGGTCAGTTCCCCGGCCATTACCGGATCCGCTACGACCACGTTGACCCGAACGGGAAAATCTCACTCCGCAGAGCAGGCCGCATGCACCACCTCGGCGTCGGCGCCATCCACAAGAAGAAACGCGTGATCCTCCTCATCGATGATCACGACGTCACCGTCGTGCACCTCGATACCGGAGAACTCCTCGCGACCAACCAGATCGACCCAGAACGAAGCTACTGGCGCAACCAGAACCGACCAGCAGGAAGATGACCCCAGATATGACAGATGTCTCGCGACATATGAGACACATGTCGCGAGACATCACATGGTGCCCCCGGAGGGATTCGAACCCCCGACCTACGGTACCGGAAACCGGCGCTCTATCCCCTGAGCTACGGAGGCAGCTCCACCAGCGTAGCGCAACTTCTGACTGTCATTCCACGCGCGCAGCAGACGGCGAGCGCGCGCACGTAGAATAGTGCCTCGTGACTCCCCAAGAACTTGCTGCCGCTCTTGCCCGCATTCTCAACGAGATTGTCGCTGCCCGCGGCGCTGAGATCGTGGTGACGGAGGCAGACACAGTCCCGGAACGCCCGAAGAACCGGGAGCACGGCGATTGGGCGTCGAACGCGGCAATGAAGTATGCAAAACAGATTGGTGTGCCACCGCGTGAACTTGCCGCCGAAATTGTGGCACAGGTTGTCGACGTTGAGGGGATTGCCCAGGCAGAGATCGCTGGCCCCGGTTTCATCAACATCACCCTAGACGCCGCCAGCGCAGGAGAAACTGCACGGCGCATTATCGAACAGGGCGCAGAGTACGGTCGCGGCACCGCGCTTGTCGGTCAGAACATCAATCTTGAGTTTGTGTCAGCAAACCCGACCGGTCCCTTGCACCTGGGCCACACACGCTGGGCTGCGTTGGGTGATTCGCTCGCGCGAGTTTTGCGAGCTGCCGGTGCGCAGGTCACCAGCGAGTATTACATCAACGATGCTGGCTCGCAGATGAACAAATTTGGGCGCTCAGTGCTGGCAGCTGCGCTCGGCGAGCCCGCTCCTGAAGACGCGTACCCGGGCGAATACATTCAAACTCTGGGTGCGCGCGTACGGGAACAGATTCCCGCGCTTGCCGAGTTGCCCCGCGAGGAAGCGCTTGAGTTGACTCAGGAAGCCGCGTACCAGCAACAGCTCGCCGAGATTCAGAGCTCGCTGGAACGTTTCAACGTGCATTTCGACGTCTTTTTCTCCGAACGCACCCTGCACACTCAGGGGCCGAACGGCGAATTGAGCCCCATTGAGGCTGCTATCGACCGCCTCCGCGCGCAAGGTCATGTCTTTGAGGCTGACGGGGCCATCTGGGTCCGCACCACGGATTTCGGTGACGACAAAGATCGTGTGTTCACGCGCGGGAACGGCATCTTCACGTACTTCGCGGCGGACGCCGCCTACTATCTCTCGAAGAAGGATCGCGGCTTCGGGGAGAAGATCTACCTGCTGGGCGCTGATCATCACGGATACATTGGCCGACTGACCGCACTCGCGGGTGCTGCGGGCGACAATATCGAGACCGATATCACGGTGTTGATCGGTCAGCTGGTGAACCTCAACGGTGCGCGCTTGTCGAAGCGCGCGGGCAACATCATAGAACTTGATGACCTACTGGAGTGGCTTGGCTCAGATGCACTTCGTTACTGGCTCGCTCGTTATCCGGCTGACTCACCGCTCTCGCTCGACGGCGAGAAGCTGCGCAGCCGAACCAATGACAACCCCGTGTTCTACGTGCAGTACGCGCACGCACGCACGTGCGCAGTGGATCGTAACGCTGCAGCCGCGGGCATTGACCGGAGCACATTTGTGCCTGCACTCTTGACGCATGAAACTGAGACTGAACTCCTGGGCAAATTGCAGGAGTACTCGGGGATCGTCGCTGGTGCCGCGGAGCTCCGTGAACCGCACCGGATCGCACGGTACCTCGAAGAGCTCGCCGGCGCTTTCCACCGCTGGTACGACAACTGCCGAGTCATTCCGCAGGGCGATGAGCAGGTGAATGACCTGCATCGCACGCGGCTGTGGCTGAATGACGCTGCTGGCCAAGTGATCCGGAACGGTCTCGATCTCCTGGGCGTCAGCGCACCAGAGCGGCTGTAGGGCTGGCGCCGCAGCGGCGATGAACAGCGCGATAAGCTATCTGGGTGAGTGCAGCCCACGACCCGAACGCGATTGATCCGCGCGTGTTTCCGCCGACCTCTCGACGGGGTCGTAGCTGCGGAAAGCTCAAACTCGGTGACCTTTCGGTGACCCAACTTGTCGAAGAATACGGCACACCCCTCTACGTGGTGGATGAAGATGCCGCTCGTGCACGCGCCCGCGAATTGCGTGAAGCACTGCAGCGTGAGTTCGCCAGGGTCGGCACCACAGCCGATGTGTACTATGCGGGCAAGGCGTTCCTGTGCGTCGAGGTTGCGCATTGGATGGCGGAGGAAGGTCTGCGCATTGACGTCGCAAGCGGCGGGGAACTCGCTGTCGCGCTCGCCGCTGGAGTAGATCCTGCACTCATCGGATTCCACGGCAACAACAAGTCAGACTCTGAGATTGCGCGTGCGATTGCGGCTGGCGTCGGAACGATAGTGCTCGATAGCGAGCAAGAGATCGCGCGAGTGGCACGGGCCGCCGAGCGTGCGCAATCACGCCAGCGCGTGCGACTCCGTGTGAACAGTGGCGTCCATGCTGGAACGCATGATTTTTTGGCGACCGCGCATGAAGACCAAAAATTCGGAGTGCCGTTGAGTCGCGCGCCCGAACTGGTGGCACAGATTGTGGGCCACGCTAGCCTCGATTTTGTCGGTTTGCACTGCCACATCGGATCCCAGATCTTCGCAACCGATGGCTTCCGCGAGTCGGCACGTCGCCTCATCGGCGCCTACGCGCAGCTGGCGGAAATTACCGGGGCTCCAATTCCGGAGTTGAATCTGGGCGGTGGTTTTGGCATCGCCTACACCACCGCGCAGGCGGCGGAGGCGCCGGTGGTCGCCGATATTGCGCGCGAGTTGGCTGACATTGTCGCGGAGACCTGTCACGCTGCCGAGATCCCACTTCCGAGGCTCGCGTTCGAGCCCGGGCGCTCAGTTATCGGCCAGGCGGGTGTCACGCTCTACACGGTCGGTACCACGAAATCGGTGCAGCTCACGGGCAGCGACGCTGAGCGAGACCCCGCCGATATGGGCTTCACCGAGCGGCTCTACGTCAGCGTCGACGGCGGCATGAGCGACAACGCGCGCCCTGCGCTGTATGGTGCCGATTACGAGGTGCGGATCGCGAACCGTCGGAGCGACGCCGCACCTGCGTTGGTGCGCGTGGTGGGGAAGCACTGCGAATCAGGCGACATCGTGGTGCAGCGAGACCTCCTGCCCGGAGACGTCACCCCGGGTGACGTACTTGCGGTTGCCGCCACAGGGGCGTACTGCTGGTCGCTCTCAAGCAACTACAACTACGTGCCGCGGCCGCCGGTGGTTGCGGTGCGCGGCGGTGCTGCACGCGTCATCGTGCGCGGTGAGACAGAAGCGGATCTTCTTGCCAAAAGCGTCATCGCTACGGAAGCGCGCCCGTGAGCGGGCACTGTGATCCACTGCAGAACGACAGAACAACCAAACAATTGAACGGAGTCACCAAGTGAACGGTTACCGCGATCTTCGCGTAGCGCTTCTGGGCTGCGGCTCGGTAGGTGCGCAGGTAGCACGGCTGATCCTTGAGCACGGAGACGAACTGGCGGCTCGGATTGGGGCTCGACTGCAGCTTACCGGTATCGCCGTTCGTGATATCGATGCTCCGCGTGACGTCGAGTTGCCGCGCGAGTTGTTCACGAGTGACGCTGAGCAGCTGGTGCTCGGCGCAGACATTGTTGTGGAGCTGATGGGTGGCATCGAGCCGGCCCGCACGCTGATCATGCGGGCGCTTGAGGGCGGCGCTGATGTGGTCACCGCGAACAAGGCATTGATTGCGGCGCACGGCTCGGAGCTGAATGAGGCCGCTGAACAGGTGGGTGCGCAACTCTCCTACGAGGCGGCCGTCGCCGGCGCGATTCCCATCATCCGACCGCTGCGTGAGAGTCTCGCGGGTGACCATGTCACCCGGGTACTGGGCATCGTGAACGGTTCGACCAACTACATTCTCGACCGGATGGATCGCTTCGGCGACAGCGCCGAAGACGCGATGCGCGTAGCCGCCGAACTTGGCTATCTCGAAGCGGACCCGACGCTTGACGTCGAAGGGTACGACGCCGCGCAGAAGGCCACGATCCTCGCGCGTATTGCCTTCCATACGGAAGTGCCAGTGGATGCTGTCTACCGTGAAGGCATTACGCAGGTGACCGCAGCGCAGGTCGAAGCCGCGAAGCACGCGGGCTACGTGATTAAGTTGCTTGCCATCGCCGAGCGACTCACCGCCGCAGACGGAACCGAAGGCGTGTCAGCTCGCGTATACCCGGCGCTTATCAGCCGAGAACACCCGCTCGCTGCGGTGCACGGTGGTAAAAATGCGGTGTTCGTTGAAGCAGAGGCTGCCGGCGAACTGATGTTCTACGGTGCTGGAGCTGGCGGCGTTGAAACCGCCTCTGCGGTGCTTGGCGATCTGGTTTCAGCAGCTCGCCGCCACGTTGTGGGTGGTCCTGGCATCCCAGGTTCCGCGCATGCGGATCTTCCCATCCTGCCGGTTGGGGAAGTCAGCACCAGCTACCAGATTATGCTTGAGGTGCGTGACGAGGCTGGTGTGCTGGCCACTATCGCTGGCATTCTGGCGCGGCATGGAGTGTCCGCATCAAACGTTGAACAGTCGGTATCGGAGAACGCGGATGGCACTGCGGCATTGGTGATCGGCACACACGTGGCGCGCGAAGCCGATCTTGCTGCCACGGTCGCCGAACTGCGTACCAGCGATGCTGTGCGGTCGGTGACGAGTGTGTTGCGTCAGGAGGGTGCCGCATGACCAGTTTCCGAGTGCGCGTTCCCGCAACAAGCGCGAACCTGGGTCCCGGATTCGATACCCTCGGTATCGCCCTTGCCTATGGTGATGAGGTGACTGTCGAGACTCTGCGCGAACCAGGAGTTCGTGTGGAGGTGCACGGTGTCGGTGAGGGTGAAGTTGCGACAGATGCCTCGAACCTTGTTGCACGCTCCGCCGCGCATGTATTTGAGCGAGTCGGACGAGAGATGCCGGGCCTCCGTATCACTGCGCACAACCGCATTCCGCATGGTCGGGGGATGGGCTCATCAGGTTCGGCCATTGTCGCTGGCGTCATGATCGCCGCGGGAGTGCTCGCGCACGACCCTGCCCAGCCGCTCGTGCTGAGCGATGAGGATTTGCTGCGGTTTGCCACGGAGCTTGAAGGTCACCCCGACAATGTCGCTCCGGCACTGTTCGGAGGTTTGACCATCGCGTGGACCAACGCTGCGGGTCCACGTTTCAAGCGTCTCTCGGTGCACCGTGGAGTTGCGCCGCTGGTGTTGGTCCCCGATTTCACCATGTCGACTGAGCTTGCTCGGAGTCTGCAGCCTGCGCAGGTGCCGCATGAGGATGCGGTCTTCAACGTGTCTCGCTCGGCGTTGCTGGTAGCCGCGTTGACGCAGAGCCCGGAACTCTTATTTGAAGCGACTGAGGATCGCCTGCATCAGGATTATCGTGGCGCTGCGATGCCGCAGACCAGGGACCTCATCACTGCACTCCGCGCTGCTGGGCACGCGGCGGTCGTGTCAGGTGCCGGGCCATCCATTCTGGTACTCGCGAGCGATCCAGCACAACGACTCGCAGCTGCGGAACTTGCTCGTGAGTATGCGGGAAATTGGCGTCCTCTGTTCCTCGCCGTAGATATCAAGGGTGCTACAGTAGAAGAGATTCCAGCCGCCTGACCGCAACGAGGTTCAGGTTGGAACGGATGAATCCTCTCGTCGGTGTTACCGAGAAGAGCCGATTCTGCCCCGCAGTGAATCGTTCCCTCGCCTGGTGTTTCGGGCGATCTCCGTGCACTGTCGTGCACTGCCGCAGACAATTGAGCCAAATAGTGTGTTCGAGTCGACGGCATTACTCCCGAAAGGATTACCGTGGAGCAAATCTCCAACGAGACCAACGTACCTGCCGAGACTTCGACCCCGGCAGAGAACGTCAACGCAGCTGAGACGACTGCACCTGCAGCACCGGTACGTCGTCGCTCGCGCCGGGCAACTGCAGCCACCGGTGAAGTCGTTGCCCCTGCAGAAGTACCTGCGCAGCTCGCTTCCGAGTCGTCGCTCGCCTCCGCCGCTGAGCCAACCAATGCTGAAGAGGCGCCTGCGCCGAAGAAGCGTGCGACCCGGAGCCGTAAGAAAGCAGTCGAGGTCGCAGCATCCGAGGCTGTTGCTGGTGAAGAGCAGTCTGCTGTTACCGAGGTTGCCCCTGTCGAGGAGGTGCCTGCGCCGAAGAAGCGTGCGACCCGGAGCAGGAAGAAACCAATCGAAGCTGAGGCCGAAGAATCGACGGGATCCGAGCAGCCACAGGGTAGTGGTGACGCGGCTCGACCAGTTGAGGCTGAGCCAGTAACCGACTCCCAGCAGGCTTCGGCCGCATCTGCAGACGCGACCGTCGAAGCTGAACCTGCGAGCACACGCTCGGGTAATCAGCGCGGCCAGGCAAACGCCCGTGGCCGTTCCCGCAACGCGCAGTCGCGTCGTGAGACAGAAGTCTCTGACGCTGAAGACGTCGATCAGAGTGAGACTGCAGAGAAGAACGGCGCCGAGTCCGCGTCTCGCAGCGTCGACGCAACCACCCGCTCCAGCCGCACCCGCCAGCGTGAGCGCAAGCGCCGCGGACAGGGCGATGACTTTGAGCCGGAAATTACTGAAGACGATGTCCTGCTGCCAATCGCGGGCATCCTGGACGTTCTTGACAACTATGCGTTTGTGCGCACCAGCGGTTACCTGCCCGGTACCAACGATGTGTACGTTTCACTCGGTCAGGTGAAGAAATACGGACTCCGCAAGGGTGATGCCGTTGTCGGTGCGATCCGTCAACCTCGGGAGAGCGAGGGCGCTGGTCGACAGAAATACAATGCCATCGTTCGCGTGGACTCGATCAACTCGCGTCCAGTGCCCGATGAGCAGACACGAGCTGATTTTGATGCATTCACCCCGATCCACCCCGATCAGCGACTTCGTTTGGAGACCGCTCGCGAGTCACTGACTCAGCGTGTGATCGACGTGTTCGCGCCGATTGGCTTCGGGCAGCGTGGACTCGTGCTCGGTAACAGCGGCACCGGAAAAACTGAGGTACTGCGGCAGATTGCTGCAGCAGTTGCCCAAAACCACCCGGAAGCGCATCTCATGATGGTCTCGCTGGATGCTCGCCCTGAGGAAGTGACTGAGCTGCAGCGTTCGGTCAATGGTGAGGTCATCGCCGCAACCTTTGATCGCCCCGCAGAAGACCAGATCACGGTCGCAGAGCTCGCCGTTGAACGCGCGAAGCGTTTGGTCGAACTGGGGCATGATGTTGTTCTGCTGCTCGATTCCGTGACCGGGCTCGGTCGTGCACTGCATCTGGTGAGCCCGGCTGCGGTCCGGCTCGCATCCGCGCGACTTGACCCTGCGCTCTTGGGGCCCGTGAAGCGTCTCCTGGGTGCCGCTCGAAACCTCGAAAATGGTGGATCCCTCACGATCATTGCGACAGCCAACGCACGGTCAGCGTCACACACCGACGAGTTGATTCTTGAGGAGCTGGCGCAGGTGTGGAACACTGAACTGCTCCTCAACGAGGATCTTGCAGTAGTCGGAGGTGCCCCCGCGGTTGATCTGATTGGCTCGGCAACTCGGCGTGATGAAGTGCTGCGGTCTGAATCGGAGGCTGCGCTTGTCGCCCAAATTCGACGGAGTCTGTCTGTCGCGGCAGCTGGTCTGACTCGCGATGCGGTCCTGCAGAAGCTTGCAGATACTTCCAGCAATGTTGAGTTTCTCACGCTGATGCAGCGTGAATTGCCGCGCGCATAGCCGCGTGGCCGATCACGAAGAGCATTCACAGCGGAGGAAACATGTTCGAACAGGTTGAGGGGCTTCTGCAGGAGTTGGCACAACTGCAAGAGGAACTCGGGGATCCCGCGCTCCACGCGGATGCCACGCGCGCGAAGCGCGTAAATCGCAGGTACGCGGAGCTAAGCAAGATCAAGGCCGCCTACGAGTCATGGCAGCAGACAAGTGACGATCTCGATGCCGCGCGCGAGCTGGCAAAGGAAGATGACACCTTTGCTGAGGAGGTGCCGGAGCTCGAACAGGCCCTCGCAGACGCGCAGGAGAAAGTGCGGCGTCTTCTCATTCCACGTGATCCCGATGATGCCCGTGACGTGATCCTCGAGATCAAGGGCGGCGAAGGTGGCGCTGAGTCGGCTCTATTTGGGGCTGATTTGCTGCGCATGTATCTTTACTACGCAGAAAGCAAGGGCTGGAAGACCGAGATTCTCGAGAAAGATGAGAGTGACCTCGGTGGGTACAAGAACGTGCAGGTCGCCATTAAATCGAACGCCACCGATCCGTCGCAGGGAGTGTGGGCGCACTTGAAGTACGAGGGTGGAGTGCACCGCGTGCAGCGGGTGCCGGTCACCGAATCACAGGGCCGCATCCACACCTCGACGACCGGTGTGCTCGTGTACCCGGAAGTGGACGCGCCCGAAGAAGTTGAGATTAGTCAGAACGATTTGAAGATTGATGTCTATCGGTCGAGTGGTCCGGGCGGTCAATCGGTGAACACTACCGATTCTGCGGTGCGTATTACGCACCTACCGACCGGCATTGTCGTCGCAATGCAGAACGAGAAATCACAGTTGCAGAACCGAGAGGCCGCGATGCGCGTGCTGCGTGCAAGGATTCTGGCACGTCAGCAAGAGGAAGCTGCCGCGGAAGCAAGCGCACACCGTTCAAGTCAGATTCGCACGATGGATCGTTCAGAGCGGATCCGAACCTACAACTTCCCAGAGAACCGCATCGCTGACCATCGAACCGGCTTCAAAGCATACAACTTGGACCAGGTCATGAATGGCGCGCTCGACCCGGTGATTGAGTCGTGTATTCGGGCAGACGAAGAAGCGCGGCTCGCGGAGTTGAGCAACTGAGCAACTGAGCAACTGGCTCGGCATGTCAGGGGGAGTGAGCAGCCGCAGATAGCATGGCACTATGCGCGCTGCTCGACCTCTCCTCCCTTGGGTGGTTTGGGGTGCTGCAGCGCTTGCCTATGCCGTCGCGATTATCAACCGGTCGTCGCTGTCGTCACTCGGACCAGCTGCGCAGGAACACTTCGGAATAGACGCGACCACGCTTGCGGTGTTTGCCACGCTGCAGTTGGCTGTGTACGCCGTGCTCCAGATTCCATTCGGTGTCCTGCTGGATCGTTTTGGGTCTTCCGTGATGATCTTGTGCGGCGGCACCCTGATGCTGCTTGGACAACTCATGATGGCCACGGTGTCGGATGTGACACTCGCGATCCTTGCACGCGTGCTGGTGGGAGCCGGGGATGCGTGCACGTTCATCAGTGTCATGCGGATGCTGCCGGAGTGGTTCGCGCTCCGTCAACTGCCGGTGTTGGGTCAAGCCACTGGGCTGATCGGGCAGACTGGTCAGCTTATTTCCGTGACACCGCTTGCTCTGGTGGTCGGAGCGTTCGGATGGGCCACCGGATTTGTGGGCGTTGCGGCTGTGGGCTTCCTGGTGGTGCTGCTCGGAATCGTCGTGCTCAGAGACTCTCCGCGGTCTGGCACGGTGATTGAGCGAGTGACGGGGAAACCAGGCAGGGTCACCAGAGAAGCGCGCTCGCTGGCAGGCGCAGAAAGCACCGCGGAGCTGGTTGCGCTGGCTCCGCCAGCAACTGAAATGATCTCGACCTCACCGTCTCCGGGAGGGCGCCTCCCCGGAATGACCTTTCTAGGCAATGTGCGACGATTGCTCAGCATTCCGGGAGTGCGTCTCGCATACTGGGTACACTTCACCACCCCGTTCTCAGCGAATATCTTTCTGTTGCTGTGGGGAACGCCCTTCTTAACCGGGGGTGTTGGCCTCAGCTCTGCTGCCGCGGCCGGATTGCTGAGCGTGATGGTGCTGGCGGTCATGCTGGGCGGGGTTGTGCTCGGCCCGCTGAGCTCACGTTTCGTTGAGAAGCGCGTGCGCATGGCACTCGTCGTCATCGCCTTCACCGCAGTGGCCTGGATTGCCGTCTTGAGCTGGCCAGGAACTCCACCGACATGGTTGCTCACGCTATTGGTATGCGTGATCGCTGTGGGAGGTCCCTCGTCCATGATTGCCTTTGAAGTGGCAAGATCACATACACCGCGCAGTTTTGCGGGTTTCGGCACGGGGCTCGTGAACACCGCTGGCTTCACGTCATCGCTGATTGTGATTTTTCTGATCGGATTTGTGCTCGACGTGCAGGGTGCGGGTTCTCCGGATCTCTACACACTGACCGCGTTTCGCTGGGCGCTCGCGGCGCAGCTTCCGTTCTTGCTGCTCGGCTTCGTCATGATTGTCATCGAGGAACGCCGCACTTGGAACTGGATGCAACGACATGGCCGCAGCCTCCGTTGAGGCAACCCCGCGCTAAATCACGTAGAAATCGGCCATGTCGGGCAGCTCCGCGCGCGGTGCGCCGCGTCGGGGCCTGGCCACAGCCGGAATGCCGGTGAGTGTGCTCCACGGCGGGGCAGAGCTCACAACGACGGCGTTCGAGCCGACGGCGCAGTCATCGCCCAGGGTGATGTTGCCGAGCAGTTTCGCACCAGCACCGATCACAACGCGATCTCCCACAGTGGGATGACGCTTTCCGGAATCGTGTCCGGTCCCTCCGAGGGTCACGCCGTGGTAGATCAGCACGTCATTCCCAATCACCGCAGTTTCCCCGATCACCACACCCATACCGTGATCAATAAAGAGGCGTCGTCCGATCTGCGCACCAGGGTGGATCTCGATGCCAGTGAAGAACCGCGTCAGTTGCGAAATGGCGCGCGGCACAAAGCGCCAGCCGCGCTGCCAAAGCGAGTGAGAGAGACGATGCCACCACACTGCATGCAACCCGGAGTAGATGAAGAAAACTTCGGCTGCGGTGCGTGCCGCAGGGTCATGTCGTCTCGCGCACTGCACATCTTCACTCATGCGTGATAGCAGACTCACCGAATCACTCACTCTCATCTATCGGACGGGACCTGACTATGCGTCGTTCAAGTCCTCAAACAACACCGTCGAGAAGTAGCGCTCACCAAAGTCCGGCACGATCACCACGATCTTTTTCCCGGCGTTTTCGGGTCGTTTGGCGATGCTGATAGCCGCCCATACCGCGGCACCGCCGGAGATCCCAGTGAGAATTCCTTCTTCGGTGCCGAGGGCGCGTGATTGCGCCATGGCATCGGCGAGGGAGACATCTACTACTTCGTCATAGACCTCGCGATCGAGGATCTCAGGCACGAAATTGGCACCGAGGCCATAGATCTTGTGCGGTCCCGCGGTGCCTGCAGACAGCAACGGTGAGTCGAGCGGCTCCACGGCGACGACCTGCACGTTCGGATTCTGCTCCTTCAGGTAACCGCCCGCACCGGTAATCGTGCCGCCTGTGCCGATCCCCGCAACGAAGATGTCAACTTCGCCGTCCGTATCGTTCCAGATCTCCGGGCCAGTGCTCTTGCGGTGGATCGCAGGGTTTGCTGCATTGCCAAACTGATTTGCCAAAATTGCGCCCGGAGTGTTGGCCACGATTTCTTTCGCTTTGTCCACCGCGCCACGCATACCCAGTGGACCCTCGGTGAGTACCAGCTCGGCTCCGTAGGCGCGCAACATCTTTCGCCGTTCGATGCTCATCGTTTCCGGCATGGTCAGCACGACGCGGTAGCCGCGGGCGGCGCCAACCAATGCGAGAGCGATGCCAGTATTTCCGCTTGTCCCCTCGACGATGGTGCCGCCAGGCCGCAGAGCCCCAGACTCTTCGGCTGCATCAATAATGGCAACGCCAATACGATCCTTGACGCTGCTTCCCGGGTTGTAAAATTCAAGCTTTGCGAGCACCTCGGCACCTGCGTCCCCGATGACCCGGTTGAGTCGCACTAGGGGAGTGTTGCCCAGCGCCTGAGTGATGTTGTCGTAGGTGCGTGCCATGAGGTCTCCCTTGCTGTGGTGTGAACGTCGATGAAGTCCACCAGAAACTATATCCTGTGGTTATCTGACCGTTTGTTGAGTGTTATGGGTCCCTCCGCTCACAGTCCTCACGTGTGGGAGAGTGGGGGAGTGACTACTGTTGGCCAGCTTCTCACCGAACTCAGCGTCGCGTTTCGCAACGCAGGAATCCAGAATGCCGCTGTCGATGCTGAGCTCTTGACTGCACATGTGCTGCAGGAAACGCGGGGACGCGTGCAGACGCTTGCGGTACTGGATTCACAACTGGCAGAGCAGGCCCTCACGCGCATCCGCGAGTTGGCAGCGGAGCGTGTGCGTCGTGTGCCGCTGCAGCACCTCACAGGGAAAGCTCCTTTTCGCCAGTTGGAGCTTGCGGTGGGCCCCGGCGTGTTCGTGCCGCGGCCGGAGACCGAAACTGTGGCGGAGCTCGCTATTAGCGCCGCCCGATCCGCGCTGCCTGATCCGCTGATTGCTGTGGACCTCTGCACCGGCAGTGGCACCCTTGCGCTCGCTCTGGTGAACGAGGTACCGAATGTTCGTGTGTTGGCAGTTGAAAAGAGTCCGGAAGCTCATGCCTGGGCATCGCGGAATGTTGCCCAGTACGGTGAGGGTCGTGTCACACTGCTCCTCGGGGACATCGCCGAACTGGACGCTCAGGAGGAGTCGGAACGGACGCCGCTTGCCGAGCAGTTCGCACCCTTAGAAGGTCGCGTCAGCCTGGTCGTTTCGAATCCTCCCTACGTGCCCGAGAGTATGGTGCCGCGGGATCCCGAGGTCCGGGACCACGATCCGGCGCTTGCCCTGTATAGCGGTGCAGATGGGCTCGATCTGATTCGGGTGATCAGCAGAGTGGCGCAGCGTCTTCTCGCGGTTGGAGGGGTGCTGGTGATTGAGCACGCTGAAACGCAGGGCGAAGCGATCCGCGCATTGCTCACTCGAGATGGCTGGTTACGCGCTGAGACGCATCAGGACCTCACCCTCCGCGACCGGGCCACTACCGCAATCCGGTGAGTGCCAGCAGACCTCGGTAGAATCATTCTCCATGGCCGAAGTTTTCGATTGTTCTGATAGCGCGCAATTGCTCGCGGCATCGCGCAGTGCGCGTCAAGCGCTGAGAACCGGCCGACTTGTGGTGCTTCCAACCGACACCGTGTATGGGGTTGCGGCAGACGCCTTCACGCCTGCCGCTGTCCAGCGTTTGCTCGATGCCAAGGGTAGAGGGCGACAGTCGCCTCCGCCTGTCCTGATTCCTAACCTGGCCACGCTTGAGGCACTCGCGCGCGAAGTGGTTGCCCCCGTGCGTGTGCTTGCGGAGAGCTTCTGGCCGGGCCCCTTGACCCTCGTTTTGCCCGCACAGCCATCGCTCAGTTGGGATCTCGGCGACACTGGTGGAACTGTCGCCCTGAGAATCCCTGACTTGCCGCTCACTCTCGAACTGCTGCAGGAGACTGGTCCACTAGCGGTGTCCTCCGCGAATACCACGGGTGACCCTGCGGCACGCACGGCCGAAGAGGCGCAGCGGATGCTCGGAGACACTGTCGCGGTGTACCTTGACGCTGGTCCTGTTGTGGGCGATGGCACCGCCTCGACGATTATCGATGCGACAGCGCTTACCGACGCGGGCGGAACGATGCGAATCCTGAGAGAGGGTGCCCTGACCCGACAAGAGATCGCCGACAAGCTCCCACAGGTGACGATCGAGGCCTGAAGTGCTTTCCTTTTTGGTGGTCACTGCGGTCGCGGCTGGGGTCACTGCAGCAGCAACGGCTGGCATCCTGCGGCTCAGCAAACGCCGCGGATGGGCTCCCGAGATCCGCGAGCGCGATGTTCACAGCGACCCCACCCCGCGACTCGGGGGAGTCGCGATGTACCTGGGTTTGCTTGCAGCCGCATTGGTTGCCGTGTTCTTCGTGAATTTCGCTGAGGTCTTCGCAGAGACGACCCAGTTGTGGGCATTGCTGGGAGCGTGCACTCTGATCGCAGTGGTGGGCGTGCTTGATGATTTGTTCGATCTCGATTGGATGGTCAAGCTTGCTGTTCAGCTGGGCGCTGCTGGACTTCTCGCGTGGCAGGGGGCACAGATTGTTTCCCTGCCGCTTGGTGACACGCTGATCGTGGGTTCTCCTGCGGTGAACTTCGCGCTCACGGTGTTCCTGATGACCCTGGTCATGAATGCGGTGAACTTTGTCGACGGCCTCGATGGGCTTGTCGCTGGAGTCGCAATCATCGCCAACCTGGTGTTCTTTTTCTACACGCAGCTACTCACTGCAGAAACGGGCACCGACGCCTCGATTACTCTTGCAGCAGTGATCGCCGCAATCGTGGTAGGGATTGCGCTCGGGTTTCTGCCTTTCAACTGGCACCGCGCCAAGATGTTTATGGGGGATACCGGCGCGTTGCTGATCGGGCTCCTGATGGCGACTTCCGCGGTCTCGGTCACCGGCCAACTGAATCCTGGTCAGCTTGATCAAAAGCTCGTCCTCGCAAGCTACATTCCCATCATCCTGCCGGTTGCGGTGCTCGCGTTGCCGCTCGCAGACTTCTCCCTGGCGGTGCTGCGTCGTTTGCGGGCAGGGAAGAGTCCCTTCGCTGCGGATCGCTTGCACTTACATCATCGACTCCTCGACATGGGGCACTCGCCGGTTCAGGCGGTCATGATCTTCTATTTGGGTACCGTCGTGGTATCTGTGGGCTGCTTGATGGTGTTCACCATGCAGGACTATGTGTGGCCATTGGTATTCGTTGCTGCTGGCACCGGAGTATGCGTAGTCGTGACGTTGGTTCCCGTGAAACGACTGCGCACGGCGTTGCGACAGCGAAGATTGCTACGGTTAGGGAGAACAGCATCCGTTGCAACGCGGCGCGCGAATTCTGCGGATTCCGCGCAGACGCAAGCGCGCGCTGCGATGCCCGTTGTGGGCGCCAATGAGAGGACTACCCCCGAGTGAGCGAAGAATCACAGATCTCCGAGGATCGTCAACTTCCGACGTCTCAGCCCATCCTGCTGCGCGCTTTAGCTTGGGGGGCGATCGCCACTGCGGTTCTGGCGGTGACTTTCGGCATCATCGGAAATTTCGTGTCCGGTGTTCCTGGTGTGTGGGGAGGGGTTCTGGGTTCCGGGCTGGCGTTTTTGATGCTTGGACTCACTATTGGAAGCATCGCATTCGCCAACCACCGCTTTATTCGCAGCGACAACTTCGTGGTGATCTTCTTTGCCATCGTGATGGGGGCATGGATCCTGAAACTGATCGCCTTCATTGTGATCGTGCTTGTGCTTCGAGATGCGACCTGGCTCGATACTCGAATCCTCTTCTTCGGCCTTATCGCTGGAGTCTTAGTCTCGCTGGTGATCGACGTCGTCATCGTCACACGTAGCCGACTACCGTACGTCTCTGATCTGCAACGCTGAGAAAACCGAGCACCCGTTGATCTGTGCTCAGGGTCCGGTTTCGCCTCCGGCGGAATCCTTGATAGGATCGTTACGTTCCCTGCCGGGTCGCCTTTTGCGTGCGCCCGTGTGTGCTGGGGGCACGACCATCGTTCGCCGTCGTGCGAAGTTTCTTCGCACCCCGAATCAGGAGAATGGCGCTGTTCGCTAACGCTGTGCAACTCGTGACCCCGACCCTCAACTTTATGGCGGAGGAGTTCCATGCTCCGTCGATTTCGGAGTTCTTCCCCGACATCGTGCTGTTTGAGGGAACCCCCTTCGCTATGAACCGGATCATGATGATCCGTGTGCTCATGACTGTGCTGCTGCTTGTGCTGTTCTGGCTTGGCACTCGTAAGATGCGGATCATACCGACCCGTGGGCAGTCCCTCACTGAGATGGCGCTCGATTTCGTGCGAGTGAATATCGCTGAAGATTTGCTTGGCAAGGTTGACGGCCGCCGCTTCCTGCCGATCCTGACCGCGATGTTCTTCACCATCCTCGCGTTTAACATCACCGGTATCGTTCCCGGCCTCAACATCGCAGCCTCATCTGTGATTGGTCTGCCGCTGGTGCTGGCGCTCGTCTCCTACGTCACCTTCATCTATGCAGGTGTCAAGAAGAGCCCCAAGAAGTTCTTCAAGAACTCGCTCTTCCCCGCGGGAGTGCCCAAGCCCATCTACATCATCGTGACGCCGATCGAACTCATCTCGACCTTCGTGATTCGTCCGGTCACTCTGACCTTGCGTCTGCTGATGAACATGATGGTCGGCCACTTGCTCCTGGTGCTGCTCTTTGCCGCAACCCAGTTCTTCCTCTTCTCCGGAGAAGGCTTCTTCAAGCTCTTCGGCGTCGGAACCCTTGCCTTCGGCTTCGCGTTCACTCTCTTTGAGATTCTGGTCGCTGTGCTGCAGGCCTACGTTTTCACTCTGCTCACCGCTGTCTACATCCAGCTCGCGCTGGCTGAAGAGCACTAATACGGGTTCGGCAACCGCCGCGCTCACCATACGGAAGGAAACACCTACTGTGTCTGTTCTCGCTGAACTCTCTGGCAACATCGCGACCGTCGGCTACGGCCTCGCCGCTATCGGCCCGGCTATTGGCGTAGGTATCGTCGTTGGCAAGACCATCGAGGGCGTCGCTCGCCAGCCCGAGCTCGCCGGCCGTCTGCAGGTGCTCATGTGGATCGGTATCGCATTCACCGAGGCGCTCGCGTTCATCGCTATCGCCACGCCGTTCATCTTCGTCTAAGCCACACACCTTTCCTTAGTCTCGAAAGGGAGGCTCGATGATTAACGCAGTGTATGTCGCTGCCGAGGAAGGCGCGACGCAGAATCCGCTGATTCCCGCGACCTACGACATCGTGTGGTCCGCCGTCGTCTTCGCCATTATCCTCATCGCTTTTTGGAAGGTCTTCCTTCCGAAGATGAAGACGATGCTCGATGAGCGTGCAGTCGCGATCGAAGGCAACATCGCCAAAGCCGATGAGGCTCAGGCAAAGGCCGAGGCCGCGTTGCAGGAGTACACCGCACAGCTCGCGGGCGCCCGTCAAGAGGCCGCCGATATTCGTGATGCTGCACGTGCCGACGCCGCAAAGATCGTGGCAAAGGCAAAGGAAGATGCTCTGGCAGAAGCTGCTCGGGTGGCCCAGGCCGCGCAGTCCCAGATCGAAGCCGAGCGTCAGAGTGCCGTAGTGTCGCTCCGTCGTGAGGTCGGCACGCTTGCGATTGATCTCGCATCTGGTGTCGTGGGAGAGCAGCTCTCTGACGATCAGAAAGCGTCCGCACTTGTGGACCGCTTCCTCGCAGAACTCGAGGCTTCCGAGAAGGCAGCAAACTAATGGGAAGTGCGTCACGCGAGGCACTGGCTCACGTCAAATCGACGCTGACCGCCGAGCCACTTGGGGTCGAGGCAGGTGCTGATCTTCTCACCGCTTCGGCGCAGATAGACGGTGCACGAGCTCTTCTTGCCGCGTTGGCAGATGCCTCGGCGTCTGTTGACGAGAAGAAGAAGCTCGTCGAGCGCCTGTTTGCATCGGCTTCCTCCGGCGCTCGCTCAGTGTTGCTTGCGGCTGTGTCTGAGGCATGGTCGAACCCTGAGGAGTTCATCGCAGGAGTCGAGGAACTCGGTCTCCGGGCAATCGCGAACTCGAACGGCGCACTTGCAGACGAGCTTTTGGCAACCGCAGGCGTCATCGACGGTAGCCACGAGTTGGAACTGGGTCTCGGTAGCAAGCTGGGCGATCCTGCAGCGAAGCTCGCTCTGGTGGATCGGCTGTTCTCGGGCAAACTCTCGAGTTCAGCGCTCGGCGTGGTGCGCCATCTTGTGGCGAACGCACGTGGGCGCAAGCTCGGTGCTGCGCTGCGTGGAGCTGCGCGTATTGCAGCCGACCAGGGTGGTAGCGAGCTCGCAACGGTCACCATCGCAGCGCCGCTCTCCCCAGCCCAAGAAGAGCGAGTGGCTGCTTTGCTTACCCGCACCGCCGGGCGTCCGGTTCGCGTGACGACAGTTCTCGACCCCGCGCTGGTCGGAGGTATCCGAATCCAGATCGGTGACGATGTGATCGACGGCAGTGTTCGCACGCGTCTCGACGATCTTCGACTCCAGCTCGCAGGCTAGAGCACAACTTTTCACTCCGGGGCCCGCGGCTTCGGTTCAGACAGAGGAAACGAAATGGCAGAACTCACAATCAGCCCAGACGAGATTCGCGATGCGCTGAAGGACTTCGCCTCGTCGTACGAGCCGGCAGGCGCCGCGAAGACCGAGGTTGGCAGCGTCATTGACGCCGCCGATGGCATCGCACACGTGGCAGGACTTCCCGGCGTGATGGCAAACGAACTGGTGCGCTTCGCTGACGGCACCCTGGGTCTCGCCCAGAACCTTGAAGAGAACCAGATTGGCGTCGTCGTGCTCGGTGAATTCACCGGCATCGAAGAAGGACAGCAGGTTACTCGCACCGGCGAGGTGCTCTCGGTACCTGTTGGCGAAGGCTACCTGGGTCGCGTGGTTGACCCGCTCGGCAACCCCATTGACGGACTTGGCGAGATCGCTGGTATTGAAGGTCGACGCGCCCTCGAGCTGCAGGCTCCCGGCGTGATGCAGCGTAAGTCCGTGCATGAGCCGCTGCAGACCGGTATCAAGGCTATCGACGCCATGATCCCTGTCGGACGTGGACAGCGTCAGCTGATCATTGGTGACCGCCAGACTGGCAAGACCGCGATCGCGATCGACACCATTATCAATCAGAAGGCCAACTGGGAATCTGGCGACGTCAACAAACAGGTTCGCTGCATCTACGTTGCGATCGGCCAGAAGGGCTCCACTATCGCATCCGTGAAGGGTGCGCTCGAAGAGGCTGGCGCGATGGAGTACACCACCATCGTTGCGTCACCGGCTTCTGACCCCGCAGGCTTCAAGTACCTCGCCCCCTACACCGGCTCCGCTATTGGGCAGCACTGGATGTACGGTGGCAAGCACGTGCTCATCATTTTTGATGATCTCTCGAAGCAGGCTGAGGCCTACCGTGCCGTGTCGCTGCTCCTCCGTCGTCCGCCGGGACGCGAGGCATACCCCGGAGATGTGTTCTATTTGCACTCTCGTCTCCTCGAGCGTTGCGCGAAGCTGTCCGACGAACTCGGCGCAGGTTCGATGACCGGTCTGCCGATCATCGAGACCAAGGCGAACGATGTTTCTGCATACATTCCGACCAACGTGATCTCGATCACCGACGGTCAGATCTTCCT